>JAKDLH010000076.1 GCA_030452945.1 Microlunatus sp.
ACGAGGAAGGCGTTGGCATCAGCGTTGCGCATTCAGGGCTCTAGTTTCGTGATCCGCGCCATGCGGGGGTCTGAGCGTATCGCACATGTGATGGGGCCACTTGTGCTGCGCTGGAGATGGTTGCCGATGGTACGGATGCTGGTGAAGGGGTGTCACCGGGGTCTTCGGCATCGCCTGCACCAGCCCGACCGTCGGTGTGGTTACCGTGGTTTGAGCGTCCCTTCAATGATCGAGCGGGAGGGGTGACCACCAGAAGCCACCAGCCTGGCCGGCATGCAGCAGCCTCAGCGATCGTGCCGATGGCCGGCGATGGCGCGGCGCTGTTGCATGATGGCGACGATGATGCCGATCAGGAGCCAGATCGCACCGATTAGCAATGCCAGTCGGCTGGCCAGGATCAAGGTGATCAGCACGATGATCCCGCCGATCAGCGGCACCAGGGTGTGCTGGACGCTCCGGTCGGTTCGGCGGCCCACCACCCAGTAGCCGATTACGGAGGCGTGGAGGAAGCCGAAGGCGGTCAGTGCGCCGACGGTGACCATGGAGGACAAGACGTCCAGCCCGTTCGCCGCGGTCGCTGCCAGTACCGCCACGATCAAGGTGCTGATCGCGGAGAGCAGGATCGCGTTGCGGGGGGTGTGGCGGCGTGAGTCGAGTTTGGCCAGGGCGGCCGGCAGCCGGCCACCGCGGGCCATACCGTACATCAAACGGCTGACTGCGGCTTGGGCGACGAGGGCGGAGAACACGGGCCCGATCGAGCGGACCGCGGTGACGATCTGGCCGAACCAGCCGCCGATCGCCTCGTCCAGCATGGTGTAGAAGGCCGTGCCTTGCGCCGACGGATCGGCTCGTAGCTCGGCGGGGGACTGCTGGGTCAGCAGGTCGGCGAGGTAGGTCTGGGCGGTGAACAGGACCCCGGCCAGAATCAGGCAGAACGCCAACGCCCGGCCCACTTGCCGGGCGGATCCGGTGTTCTCTTCGGCGAACGTGGCGATCGCGTCGAACCCGAGGAAGGCCAAGACGGCGATGGAGACCGCACTCAGCACCCCTGTCAGGTGGAAACCGTCGTAGCCGGTCAGCGGCGACCACCAGCCCCGACTCGGACCGTGGTGAGCTAAGACGACTGCCGCAGCCACCACGAAGATCGCCAGGATCACGATCTCCACCGCCAGCATGACCAGCCCGATCACGGCCGCCGGCTTGACACCGGTCAGGTTGAGAGCGGTGATCAACACCACGCCGGCCACCGCGATAGCCCAGACCGGCACGGCGGGGATCAACTCGTGAGCCGCGATCCCGGTGAACAACGCCGCCAGGGAGGGGATGAAGAGATAGTCCAGGCCAATCATCCAACCGGCCAGGAATCCTGGGGTCCGTCCCAGACCGGCGTCGGCGTAGGCGTACACCGATCCGGCCTGCGGCACCGCCGATGACATCCGGGCATAGGACCAAGCCGTGAACCCCATCGCGATCGTGGCCAGGATGAAGACGAGTGCGGTGGCGCCGTTGCTCTTGGCATCCAGCACCCCGAAGGTGCCCATCGGCGCGGTCGGCCCGATGAACAACAACCCGTAGACGATCAGATCCCGGATGGTCAGTGAACGACGAAGTCGGACCGCCCCCGGTTGGGACCCGTTCGAGCTGTCGGGCTCCGACGCGTCACGATCCGGCGGCAGGGAGGACACGTCGACCGATCATGACAGAGTGTCGACATCGCCTCCTATCTGGGACCAAACCGATCACGCCGGCCCAGACGGATGGCCGAAATGCCCGGTTTGGCCTCGGTGCACCCCGACTGGAGGCCTGCGGTTCCGATCCGCTCCGGTACGCGTGGTCGTGTCGGTCCGCACGTCTGTCCGACACGCGATATAATGGCCACTTCACGTTGTGGACGACTGGCTCGCTCAGTCCGTAGCGTGGCTGGCATGAACGAACAGCACGCGGAATTGTGCGCCAGTTCCGAGTGGGCCGAGCACCTTGCGGTCGACATCTTGTCTCCACTGCTAAGTGACATCGACCTGGGTGCGGACATGCTGGAAGTTGGGCCCGGGCCTGGCGCCTCGACGCAATGGTTGCGCCACCGGGTGACCAGATTGGTGGCAGTCGATGCCGATCCGGTCGCCGCCGACAAGCTGCGTGAACGGTTCGCCGACACCAATGTTGAGGTGGTGTCCGTCGATGGTTCGACACTTCCCTTTCAGGACGGTTCCTTCGACGCAGCAGGCGCTTTCACCATGTTGCACCACGTCGCATCGGTTGAGCAGCAGCGTCGGGTCCTCGCTGAGATGGTCCGCGTCCTACGCCCCGGCGGTGTTCTCGTCGGGTCCGACAGCCTCGCCAGCGAGGACCTGCGCCGGTTCCACGCCGGGGACACCTACAACCCGGTCGAACCTGAGCGGCTCCTTGGATGGCTGCGCGAGCTGGGCTGCAACCCGATCCACCTGAGCGTGCACAAGGGTCAGACCTTTCTTGCCTACGCGCCCGCCCCCGAGGTTTTCTCGTGACCGATCCACTGCAGAGCTCGCCGGACTCGATTGGGGAGATCTCTTTGAGTCATCGTGATCTTCATCGTCGGGAGGTCTAGAACGGTCTGGCCGCGCGGTTGTGGTCCCGGGGCCTTCGACCACCAAGGAACGATCTGACTCTGAGCATGGAGCGATCCCTCGTCGCTGAGTCGACGAGACGTCCTGCTCACGTTCACCGACCGGGTGGTGCCCTTCAACCTGTCGTCGGCCCCGATCTTCGCGGGCTATCGGGTTCTCGAACACGGACCGTTCGACCATGCCCTCATTGCCGCCTTCGCAGCCACCAGACGGCGACCCCGATCGTCGCTGTGGCCAGCGCGGCGATTTCTGCCGCTCGGCGCAAGCCGAGGCCCCGGTCCGTCGTGGTCGACCCCGGTGCGGCGGGCTCGGCGAAGGCTTCGTCGAGCAGGGTGACGGTGCCCGTGTCGCCGTCGACCTGCAGCCGGTCGCCGCTGCGGATGCGTCGGGTGGCCTGACTGGTGCCCATCACGGCGGGGATACCGTACTCGCGGGCGACGATGGAGCCGTGGGCCAGAGCGCCGCCGATGTCGGTAACCAGCCCGGCGGCTTGGGAGAACAAGGGCGTCCAGGCCGGGGTGGTGGTCGGGCAGACGAGGACGGTGCCAGGCAGCATCTGGTCGAAGTCGGCCGGGGATCGGACCAGACTGGCTGTGGCGGTGACGGTCCCGGGACTGACCGCGAACCCGCTCAGGGTCGGGCCGTCGCTGATGTCGGCGGGCAGCGGCTCGAACATGGTCAGTCGGATCGGCCCGAACTTCAACTGTCCACCCGAAGGCACCGAGACGGGTGGGTCCAGTCTCTTCCTGGCCTCGCGCAACTCCCGCCGTTCCCGGGCCAGCCGAGCCAGTTCCGGTCGGCCCGAGCCGTCGGCGCGGGCCGCACAGGCCTTCGTCAGCTCGGCGGTGTGGAGGAAGAAGACGTCGTCGGGGTCGTTGAGCGAGCCGGCGTCGGCGAGCCGCTGTCCGAGATCGAGCGCCAGTCGTCGCAGGACTGGCCAGGCTGCGCCGACGTAGAAAAGGGCTTCGTCCCGGGCGGGAGCGCACTGCTGGGCCCAGCGCAGCAGCAGCCGAAAGAGTCGACGGTTGAGCGGGTGCAACGACGCCTCCGTACGACGGATCAGCGTGTCGCGTTCTCGGACGAGCTGCTGTTGGTGGGCGTAGGCGTCCTGATCCGGGTGCTCGACCGCTGACTTGAGGCTCAGCAGCATGGGCAGCGGGTCGTCGGCCAGGGTGGGGGCGACGAAATCCAGATTGTAGATCTCGTGGCCGTAATTGGCGAGATAACGCTCGATGCCATCCAGCACCGGCTGCCCGGCCGGATCGCCTGTGAGCCGGGGGAGTACCTCCTTCGCCGGCGTCGACCTCATCAGTTCAGACAGGACGTCCGAGCCGCGGATGGCGCGGGCCATGTCCTCCAGCTGCTGCTGGGCTTGGATCGCTTTGGTCGGAAAACCCCTTAGGTACGCGCCACTGCTCGGCCGGGCGCCGCCGCTCGCGGGGGCAGAGCCGGCGACAACCTTCAGGAATCGGTCGAGCACGGCGTCGGTGATCCGGGCCAGCCCGAGCGGCACCGCGGCGTCGAACCAGTAGATGGCGTCGGCCGTGGCCAGCGCGCGGACGCCCGCCAGCAGGTCCTCATCGGAGGTTTGGTCGGGATCGACGTTGGTCCAGGTCTCGATGAGGCTGCGGTAGCCCGGCAGGCCATCGTCACGCCAGTGCCCGAGGAAGCGCCCGATGAATTTCGGCAGGGTCGCGTAGATGCGCAGGACCGGCCAGATGACCCGCCAGCTCCCGTTGAAACTGGCCGCGCTGTAGGCGTAGCCGTTGACAGTGATGGCGAACGGCTTCGGGACCAGCTCCGCGAGTCTGTCATCGACACCCGCCAGCTCAGCCATCAACGCGAACACCCTGGTCATCGACTCGGTCAGGCCGTCGGTCAGGTAGAGCTCGTCGAACAGCGCGGACAGGGGTTCGGGCATGTGCTCCACGACCTGGCGTCGCATCCAGACCGTGCCGGGTCGGGGTGGTTCCCAGCGGACGTTCCTCAGCGGCGCGGGCGGCAGGTGGGTGATGGGCCGGGACTGCAGCAGCCAGATCGTGCCGTCGGCCACCGCCCATTCGACATCTTGCGGCGCGCCGAACTGCTGCTCGATCGCGATGCCGTAGCGGGCCAACTCGAGGGCGGTCGCGTCGTCGACGACCTCAGCGTCCTGCTGTGTCCGGGGCACCGGTTGTGCGCGGGTGCCGTCCTCGGTACGGACGGTCATCACGGGCTTGGTGGCGGTGTCCCGGGAGGCGATCCGCAGGTCGGGCTTGGCCACGACGACGGTGTCGGGCGTCACCTGGCCGCCGACCAGCGCCTCACCCAGGCCCCAGGTGGCGTTGATCACGATCTGGTCGCGGTCGCCGTCGACCGGGTTGGCGGTGAACAGGACCCCGGCGGAGTCGGCCGGAATCAGTTGTTGAACCACCACGGCCAGCCGTACGTCGACCGAATCGATGCCCTGCCGCAGCCGGTACGCCATCGCACGTGCGGTCCACAGACTGGCCCAGCACCGCTGGACGGCCTCGAGCACTGCCCGCTCACCGCGGACGTTGAGGTAGCTGTCCTGCTGCCCGGCGAAGCTGGCGGTCGGCAGGTCCTCGGCTGTAGCCGAGGATCGGATAGCCACCGGCTGCTCCGGATCGCCGCTGACCAAGTCAGCGAGGGCGGCATGAATCGCTGCCGCGAGCCGGTCCGGCATGCTGCCCCTCTCGAAGAGCGCTCGGATCCTCGCCGACGCCGATTGCACCGACGAGGCCTCGTCCGGCCGCGCCTGCGTAGCCAGGTCGACGATGGGTGCCTGCAGCCCGTTCGCCTCGACGAAGGCGGCGTAGCCGTCGATGGTGATCACGAAACCCGGCGGCACAGGAAGCCCGGCGCGGACCAGTTCGCCCAGGTTGGCGCCCTTGCCCCCGGCCCGGTCGACGGCTGCGGCGTCGAGATCGGCCAGCCAGCTGATCGCGGAATCGGTCATGACGTCTTCTCCAGTCGCATGGGTCTACCGCCTGCAGGCTCATCGCCGCACGGCACGGAAAGCGCGGTTGGCGTGGGACGTCGGCGATGCTCGACGGTATCCGGACCGTGCCTGCTCGACCAGGGGTTCACCGACCACGACGGAGTGGTACCGGGGTAGGGAGGAGGGCAGGATGGCCGGGTGAGCTCGTCGTCCACGTCACCGCCGGATCAGGATCACCTCGACCACGTCGATGTCTTGGTCGTGGGTGCGGGGCTGTCCGGGATCGGTGCGGCCTGCCACCTGCGCCGGCAGTGCCCGGGCAAGACCATGGCGATCTTCGAGGCTCGGGACCGGATGGGCGGGACCTGGGACCTGTTCCGGTATCCGGGCCTGCGGTCTGACTCCGACATGTTCACCCTCGGTTACTCGTTCCGCCCTTGGGGTTCGCCGCGAGCGATCGTCGACGGTCCCTCGATTTTGGCGTACCTGACCGATACCGCACGGGAGTACGGGCTGGACCGAGAGATCCGCTACCGGCATCGGGTTGTCCGCGCCGAGTGGTCGAGCGCGGCGGGTCGATGGATGGTCACCGCTGATCGCGGCGCCGCGGGAACGGTCACCCTGAGCTGCTCCTTCCTCTTCGCCTGCTCGGGCTACTACCGCTATGACCAGGGTTACCTGCCGGAGTTCACCGGTCGCGGGGACTTCACTGGCACCCTGGTGCACCCGCAGCAGTGGCCTGACGGTCTCGACCTCACCGGTCAGCGCGTGGTAGTGATCGGCAGCGGCGCTACGGCGGTAACGTTGGTGCCGGAGCTGGCCGAACAGGCCGCTCACGTGATCCTGCTGCAACGGTCCCCGACCTACATCGCCACGGTTCCGGCCATCGACCCGACCGCGGTGAAGCTCAGGCGCTGGCTTCCGGGTCGTCTCGTCCATCTGCTGGTGCGCTGGAAATACGTGCTGGCCAGCATGGTGACCTTCGGGCTGAGTCGGCGTCGGCCCGAGAAGATGAAAGCCTTGCTGCGACGCCGGGCCATCGCCCAACTGCCCGCCGGATTCGATGTGGACACCCACCTGACACCGACGTACCAGCCGTGGGATCAGCGCCTGTGCGCGGTGCCCGACGGCGACCTCTTCCGGACGATCCGCTCCGGGCCGGCCGAGATCGTCACCGGGATCATCGAGCGGTTCACCGCTGATGGGGTACGGCTGAGGTCCGGCCAGGAGCTCGCCGCCGACGTGATCGTCACCGCCACCGGACTGAACCTGCTGGCCTTCGGCGGCATGGAGCTGGTCGTTGATGATCGGGTGGTCGATCCCGCGGATACCGTTGCCTACAAGGGGATGATGATGTCTGGGGTACCGAACTTTAGTTTCACCCTCGGCTACACCAATGCGTCTTGGACGCTCAAGGCCGACCTGGTGGCCCGGTATGTCTGCCGACTGCTCCGTTATCTCGATCGCCGTGGCTACCGCAGCGCTACGCCGGTGAAACCGGACCTGAATCCGAATCAGCTGACTCCGCTGATCGAGCTGCAGGCCGGGTATATACGGCGAGGTGAGCACCGCCTGCCCAAGCAAGGCCAGTCGACGCCCTGGCGACTGCACCAGAACTATCTGCGGGATCTGTGGATGTTGCGGTGGGGTCCCTTGACCAACGGGTTGCGGCTCGACCGACATCGATCTGCTCGGGAAAACCATGATCAACTACCAGTTCGCTGACGGGACCGCGTTGGTCACCGGGGCGGCCAGCGGCATCGGCGAGGCCTTGGCCTACGCGCTGGCCGAGCGCGGGAGCCACCTGGTGCTCGTCGACCGGAACGATCAGCGGCTGAGCGCCGTGGCCGCCGGCATTCGCCACCGGTGTCCGGCGATCGTGGTCCACACCGTGACCGCCGATCTCGGTGATCATGAGGCGACCGTCTACCTCGCTCAGCGACTGGCCCGGGAACATCCCGAGCTCACCCTGGTGATCAACAACGCCGGCGTCGCCTTGGCCGGCTCCTTCACCGAACTCAGCCTGGAGGAGTTCGAGTGGCTGATGGAGATCAACTTCCGAGCTGTGGTCACCGTGACCCACGCCCTGGTTCCGGTGCTGCTGCGCCATCCAGGATCCCATCTGGTCAACGTCTCCAGCGTCTTCGGCCTGATCGCGCCACCCGGTCAGACGGCGTACGCGACCAGCAAGTTCGCGGTTCGCGGCCTGACCGAGTCACTGCGCGCCGAACTTCTCGGTCGTGTCGGCGTCACCTGCGTCCACCCGGGCGGCATCGCCACCCGGATCGCCGTCGACGCCCGGGTCAGCGACGGTGCCGACCGCACCGAGATCGAGCGAGGTCTGCCGGTGATCGCACGGCTGCTGCGGATCCCGGCGTCGGAAGCGGCCGACATCATCCTGCGTGGCGTGGGCCGCCGGCGGCCACGGGTGCTCATCGGGATGAGCGCCGTGCTCCCCGATCTGGCAGTCCGGATCGCACCGGGCTCCTACGGTCGCGTGCTGGCCGCCGTGTTGCGAATCGGACGCCAGCGGATCAGCCGCGGGTGATCGTCAGCCTGCCCGTAGTCCGAACCGTCGGCGCGGATCCTCGGGTCGCACTCGGTGTCGCAGGCGATTACAGATCCGTGACCCACGTTGATCACGGTTCAGGGGTCCTCGCAGTCTTGCCGATCAGGACGTTCGCGGCCTGATTCCCAGTTTGCTCACGCGCCCGGCTGAAGGTCTCGGATGGCGAAGCGGCGAAGTCCGACCGCCCACAGGAGGACGGCGATCACGGACAGGAGGATCAGCGGCCACAGTGCCAGGTCGGCGGCCGGCAGCCGTGGTGTGGCCGTGATCGGGGTGTGGTCGATTAGCCATCGCGGCAGGCTGAACAGCTCCCCGAACACCGAGAGGATCGCCATCAGGGCGAACCAGGCCCACGACAGGGCGATCGCGAGCCGCGGGACGAAGCCAATGGCGACGATGACGACACCGATGGTGACCAGGATGCCCGGCCAGTAGGCCAGCGCAGCGCCGGCCAGCTCGTACGCGGGGGAAGCGTCACCCCGGGCGACACCGTAGGCAGCTCCCATCACGAAGCCGCCGACGGCGAGGATCAACCCCGAACCGAGTGCGGGCAGCGCCAGTCGCTGCGCGGCCCATCCACTCCGAGAGATGCCGCCGCTCAACTGGAGTTCGGCGCGACCGGTCGCTTCCTCCGTGCGAAGCTGGATCGCGCTCTGCACGGCGAACGCTGCTGCTACCAGTGCGACCAGCATCACGAGCAGGGCCAGCATGGTGTCCATGACAGCCGCCGCCTCGATGCCGAGCATCGCCGCGAGCGGACTGTTCGAACCGATCAGATCCGCCATCGCGATGGCGACCGAACCGTAGAGCACCGCCATCGCCAGCGCGGCCGCGAACCAGCCGGCCAGCGAAGCCCGCTCGAGTCGCAGGGCGAGTCCGAAGGGACTGCTGACGAACCGGCCGGCGTAGGAGGGACCGGGCCGATCGGGGACCAGTCCGGCCCCGACGTCGCGCCGACCTTCGAGGGCCAGGGCCAGCCAGCAGAGCGCGACGCCGCCGCCGATCAGCAGGGCGAGCGGCCACCAGAGGTTCTCCCCGAACGGACGCATGTGCTGCGCCCACCCGATCGGCGACAGCCACGAGATCCAGCCCGCCTGGTCGCCGGAGCCGTTGAGATCACCGACGGCCCGCAGGATGAACGCGACCGCGATCGCCACCGCAGCCATGGCGTTGGCCGATCGAGAAGTCGAGGCCAGCTGTCCGACCACGGCCGACACGCCGACGAAGAACAGGCCCACCCCGGCGAACGAGCCGCCGAGCGGGACACTGCCCGCGGCGGGTAGACCCACCGCGGTCGCGACGAGGGCGATCAGTGCGCCGACGGCGACGACGAAGGTCCCGATCACCAGATAGCCGGCGACCGTGTAGGCGTGCAACCCGAGCACGCTTGAGCGGAGCAGCTCGGTCCGGCCCTCCTCCTCCTCGGCCCGACCGTTGCGGGTGATCAAGAAGCTGGCCGCGAACGCGAGCGCCACCGCGATGGTCATCCAGATCTTGATCACCAGGATGCCCCCGAGGGTGTCCGCGGCGTACGGCACACCGGTCAGCGCGGCGACCGTTGGAGTGTTGGCGACCGCGGCGTAGGCCTGCCGGTCGGCGGGTGTCGGAAAGGCGGCGCGCTGCGACTCGAAGACCAGCGGGATCATGGCGACCAGGGCGAGGGTCCACACGCTGAGGCGCAGCCAGTTGCGACGAAGCACGAATCCCACCATCGCGCGCCATCCCCGCAGCGGCTCGCTCATCGGTCGTGCGTGGCTCGCGGCGGAGCCACCCGGCCGGGCGATCACGTCGAGGCTCATCGGACCGGCACCCGAGCAGCGGCTGGGACATCGTCCGGGGCGGCGTAGTGGCGTAAGAACAGGTCCTCCAAGGACGGCGGCGAGGCCACCAGTCCGGTGGCCTGACGGCGGGACAGCTCGGCCAAGATGCCGTTCAACTCCGGGTCCGACGCGGTGAAGGTGCAATGCCGACCATCGATGACGAGATCGTGCACCCCGGGCACGGCGGCAAGATCATCGATCGGTCCGGCGAGTTCGACCGAGATCGTCGTGCGATGGAGGTGTCGGAGATCGGCCAACGTGCCACTCTCCACCGTACGGCCCTGCCGGATGATCGTGACCGTGTCACAGAGGTTCTCCACCTCGGCGAAGATGTGGCTGGACAGCAGCACGGACCGGCCGTCGGCCTTGAGCTCACGAATGCAGGCTTCGAAAGTCGCCTCCATCAACGGGTCGAGTCCCGATGTCGGCTCGTCCAGGATCAGCAGCTCGGCGTCGGAGGCGAGGGCAGCCACCAACGCGACTTTTTGACGGTTGCCCTTGGAGTAGGCGCGCGCCTTCTTGGTCGGATCGAGTTCGAACCGTTCGAGCAGTGCCGCGAGGCGTTCGCGCCGGAGACCGCCGCGAAGCCGGCTGACGATGCCGATGGCCTGACCTCCGGTCAGGTTGGGCCACAGACTGACATCGCCGGGGACGTAGGCGATCCGGCGATGCAGAGCGACGGCGTCGCTCCACGGGTCCTGGCCGAGCAAGCGGATCCGGCCACCGTCGGCACGGAGCAGTGCCAGCAAGATCTTGATGGTGGTCGACTTCCCGGACCCGTTGGGCCCGAGGAAACCGGCGATCTGGCCGGCCTCGACGCACAGGTCGAGGCCGTTGAGGGCGACGTGGCGACCGAAGGACTTGTGAAGTCCGACGATCTCAATCGCCGCTGGTGATGCTGACATGGAAACCTCCGGGGATGTCGATGATCAAGGCGCGATGGGGGACGGGTCACGCGGTCGCAGGCGGATCACCGATGTAGAGCAGGTACTCGTCCAACATGCGGCGGTCGGTCAGCAACCCTTCGGTGAACAGCTCCAGCCGGGGCAGGGCCACCTCGGCCACGATCTGGGTCATCACCTCGCCGATGTTGTCCATCGTGATCTTCGGGTGCTGACCCAGCGCCACGATTAATCCGCCGATGCCCTCCATCACCAGATATCTGACCCGGGCCCGAGAATCTCGACTCGGCCTGACGATTCCGGCATCGACCGCGGAATCGGTGTAGGTCTCGGCGTCGGCGATCATGTGCTCGAGAAACGCTCGACCGGCGGGACCGCCGTCGCGCACACTGCGTAAGATGTAAAGGACGTACGCGCTGTAGTCCCGCACCTGCGCCAACTGCGCCAGGAATGTCCCGGCGGGCGCGCTGAGCGCCGACTCCTTCAACCGGCGCAGCGTGCTCAGAGCGTGCTCGTCGCATTCGCCGCGCAGCGCGTCCTTGGAGCCGAAGTGGTGCCGGATCAACCCGGGACTGACGTGAGCACGCTCGGCGATCACCCGCACCGACACGCCAAAGCCGTCGACGGCAAAGCACTCCAGCGCGGCATCCCGAAGCCGGGTCCGCGCGGTGAGCTCGTCCCCGTGACGGTCCGGCAATCTGCCGACTATACGCATGTATTGCATACTACACGTACGTATAGTCGTTGGTGAAGCCTGACTCCGAGATTTGACCGGTGATCGAGCGCGTGGTGCGCGCTTGTCTGGGCTGACTCGGGTCGTCAGCGCGGCCGCGGTGGACGAGGACAATTGCTGGACCCGGCGTCGGTACAAGTCGAGCGGGTCGCGTTCAAATTGGTCGGCCTCATGGGGGTGGTTCGCTGTTGTGTTCGAATAATGTCAGCGGTGGCGGCGAGGATGAAGTCAGTGTCAGGGTGATGCTGCCGTTCATGCGGTGGTTGGATCCTGAGCACCCG
>JAKDLH010000077.1 GCA_030452945.1 Microlunatus sp.
GGTAAACCTGATACGCAAGATCCTATCGTGGAAGCGATACGTGACGCGAATGTTCGCTATCCGCGAGCACGCCCCCCGGGAAAAGGCTGTCCGGGATCGCGAGCCGCCGCCCGCTGCGGGTAGCGCGCGATGTCGCGTAGCCACGCTCCGGGTTCGCGGGTTTGGCCGACGGCCGCCGTCGTAGCAGACGAATCAGGTCCGGTCCGAATCCGGTGGACGCGTGGTTGAGCATGGATCCAAGGCCGAATCACCAGCCGCTGGCGCACGGCCTACGTCGCAACTCGGCCACGTAGTCCGCCGGTGCCCCGGCCGCTTCGGCCGCGTCGGCGAGGATGCCCACGGTCATGGCGCTCGGCAACCCGCCCTCGAAGTCGTTCAAGACGTAGGCCCACGCCGTCAGTTCGCCCTCCAGTGTGGCTACTCGGACCCGGACCTTGCGGTAGAGCCCGGAGTCGGCACTCTCCCACCCGTCCAGCGCGACCTCATCGGTCTCGGTCACGTCGTAGAGCGCCACGTAGACCTGGGCGCTCGGGTCCTCCACGATGGTCGGCAGTGAGCCGTCCCATCCCTCGCCGCCGAAGGTGAGCCGCCAACCGATCAGCCACCCCGTACTGCGCAGTGGTGAGTGCGGGCAGCGCGTCGTCATCTGCTCGGGATCGAGATTGCTCCCGTACGCGGCGTACTGCACGCGATGAGGGTACCGAAGAGCGAGCATCCGCAGCGCCCATGACCGCGGAGCGCGGTGCGCGGTGGTCGAGCACCCTCATGGAACAATGCAGCGCGTGACCCGTGTAGTCATCGTCGGTGGCGGCCCAGGCGGATACGAGGCGGCCTTGGTGGCCAGCCAGTTGGGCGGTGAGGTGACGCTCATCGACACCGACGGCCTCGGCGGCTCTGCCGTGCTCACCGACTGCGTACCTTCCAAGACCTTGATCGCCACCGCTGAAGTGATGACCGGGGTCACCGAGTCGAACGAGCTGGGTATTCGCTTCGGGGCTGAGCACGCCACCAACGCCGAGACCGTGGTGAGCGTCGATCTGGCGGGGGTTAACGCCCGGGTGCTTATGGGGCCCGACCCACAGGCCGGCGACATCGCCGGCCGACTGGAGGGGCAGGGTGTCACGATCGTCCAGGCCCGCGGCCGGCTGGACGGTCCCGAGCGGGTGATCGCCGACACCGACCACGGGGAACAGATCTTCGACGCCGACGTGATCCTGATCGCGACCGGGGCGCACCCGCGGGTGCTGCCCGACGCCGTGCCCGACGGCGAGCGGATCCTCACTTGGACGCAGGTCTACGCGCTCGATCGGTTGCCGGAGAAGCTGATCGTGGTCGGTTCAGGGGTCACCGGCGCCGAGTTCGCCAGCGCCTACGATGCCCTGGGTGCCGAGGTTGTCCTGGTCTCCTCGCGGGATCGGGTGCTTCCGGGAGAGGACGCCGACGCCGCACAGGTGCTGGAGGACGTGTTCAGCCGGCGGGGCCTGACCGTGCTGTCAAAGGTCCGGGCCGAGTCGGTGACGAGGGACGGGGACCGGGTGCTGGTCCGGCTCGACGACGGACGCGAGATCGTCGGCTCGCACGCGCTGCTGGCGGTCGGCTCAATCCCCAATACCGCGGACCTGGGCCTGGTCGAGGCCGGGGTGACCCTCGACCGCCGCGGTTTCGTCAGTGTGGACAAGGTTTCGCGCACGTCCGCCCGCGGCATCTACGCCGCCGGCGACTGCACCGGGGTGCTGATGCTGGCTTCGGTCGCGGCCATGCAGGGCCGGATCGCGATGTGGCACGCGCTGGGTGACGCCGTCGCGCCACTTGATCTCAGGATCGTCTCCAGCAACGTCTTCACCGCCCCGGAGATTGCCACCGTCGGCTTGAGCCAGGCGCAGGCCGATGTGTCGGAGCCGAAAGTCGCCACGGTGACGCTGCCGCTTCAGGGCAACGCCCGGGCCAAGATGCAAGGCCTGCGCGAAGGCTTCGTCAAGCTGTTCTGTCTGCCGGTGACCGGCATCGTGGTCGGCGGGGTGGTGGTGGCTCCGCGGGCCAGTGAGTTGATCTATCCGCTCGCGATCGCGGTTGCCGAGCGGCTTACGGTGGATCAGGTGGCTGGCTCGTTCACGGTCTACCCGTCGGTCTCGGGCTCACTCGCGGAGGCGGCCCGCCAACTGCATCTGCACGGAAGCGAACTGGGATCGAAGGAGTGAGATGGGTTTCATCACAGTTGGTCAAGAGAACACCGCCGACATAGACCTGTACTACGAGGACGTCGGCAGCGGCCAGCCGATCGTGCTGATCCACGGGTATCCGTCGAACGGCGCCTCGTGGGAGAAGCAGACGCGCGCCCTGTTGCAGGCCGGCTATCGGGTCATCACCTACGACCGTCGGGGATTCGGTGCCTCCAGCAAACCGGCCACCGGCTATGACTACGACACCTTCGCCGCCGACCTGGCCGCGGTGCTGGAGATTCTCGACCTGACCGAGGCGGTGCTGGTCGGATTCTCGATGGGCACCGGGGAGGTGGCACGCTACCTGTCCCGGTACGGCAGCGAGCGCGTGGCCAAGGCCGCCTTCTTCGGGTCGCTCCAGCCGTATCTGCTGATCACCGACGACAACCCCGACGGAGCTGGCCCACCGGAGTTCTTTCAGGGCATCTCTGACGATGTCAACACCGATCGCTACGCCTTCTTCACCGAGTTCTTCTCGAACTTTTACAACACCGACGAGAATCTCGGCAGCCGGATCAGTGAGGAGGCGTTGCGCCACAGCTGGCACGTGGCCGCCAGCAGCGGCGCGGTGGCGGCCGCTGCCGCCCCGCTGACCTGGCCGACCGACTTCCGCGCCGACATCACAGCCATCACGGTGCCGACCCTGATCGTGCACGGCACCGCCGACAACATCCTGCCGATCGAGAAGACGGGCCGGAAGTTCGCCGAGCTGCTCCCCGACGCGACGTACGCCGAGATCGAGGGTGCCCCCCACGGGCTGTTGTGGACCCACGGTGACGAGGTGAACGAACATCTGCTGGGTTTCCTGGCGAGCTGAGTCCGATTAACTCGGCGCGGCAGAAACAATGGGTGGATTCATCGTCGACCACGACTGATGGATCACACGTCGATGCCGGCACGCCTGCTGAGGGAGGGCGCATGAAGGTCGAAGCGACTTCAGTCGAGTTGATGGAGGGTGTGGAGGCGGTCGCCCTGCTCGCCGAGCTCCTGCGCGGGCGGACCTGGACCGCGCTGACCGGGGCGGGAGCCTCCACCGACAGCGGTATCCCCGACTATCGCGGGCCCACGTCGGTGCGGGCCACGCCGATGCAGTACGCCGAGTTCGTCGGTTCCACGGCGGCCCAGCAGCGCTACTGGGCGCGCTCCTACCTCGGCTGGAGCCGGATCGGCGACGCCCAGCCGAACGCCGGGCATCGCGCCCTGGCCGAGGCGGACCGGACCGGGCTGGTCGGTGTCGTCACCCAGAACGTGGACGGTCTGCACACCAGGGCAGGCAGCCGGACGGTGGTGAATCTGCACGGAGAGATCGCCTGGGTGGTCTGCCTGGACTGCGGTGGCCGGGTCCGTCGGACCGCCCTGCAGCGGCAACTCGACGAACTGAACAGCGGGCTGGTAGGGCAGGCGCCGGCCGAGCACGCCGAACTGCGCCCCGACGGCGACGCGGTAGTTCAGGAGTGGCGCCACTTCGTCCTGGCCGGCTGCCATGGTTGCGGCGGGCGCCTGAAGCCGGACGTGGTCTTCTTCGGCGAGTCGGTGCCCAAGGAGCGGGTGCAGACGGCCTACGACCTGGTCGAAGCCGGTGAGGTGCTGGTGGTGCTCGGCTCCTCGCTCACGGTGATGTCGGGTCTGCGTTTCGTCCGGCACCTGGCCAAGCAGGGCAGGAAGGTCGTGATCGTGAATCGTGGGCCGACGCGCGGTGACCCCTTGGCCACGCTGAAGATCGACGGTGGGGTGACCGAAACGCTGATTCCACTGCTGGAGTTGGTCGGCCGGTAGCCCAGCAGGCTAGTCCCCGAACAGGTTCCCGAACATCTCGCCGATTCCTTCGCCCATCCCGCCGATGCCGTCGCCGATACCCTCACCGAGGCCGCTGATGCCCTCGCCGAGACCGGTGAAGACTCCTCCTCCGCCACCGAACAAGAAGCTGCCGATCAGCGCACCGGTGAGCAGGTCGCTGCCCCTCCAGCGGCTGTAGTAGCCCTGGGCCCACGGCGCGTACGCCGGGCCACCCTGCCAGTACGGAACCCGTCGGGCGCCGACCTGCACGGTGCGGATGTAGGGATCGGCACCAGCCAGCACCCGATCGGCGTCGGCGGGGCAGGCGGGGACGGCCCGCAGCGCGCCGTCCGGCGGCGCCCACTCGACATCTCGGGACGAGGGTCCGTGGGCGGGGTTGAAGAAGCACGGCGGACGCTTGGCCGGCAGGGGCTCGCAGGCGACTCGCGCCTTCACGCAGGCGATCGCGTACCGCCCGTCCTCGAGGATCTCGGTGACGTGCTTGATCTCCTCCGGCCGGCGCACCTGGTCCAACGACAGCTTGGCGTTCTCGTAACCGTCCAGGGCGCGCTGGTAGTCCTGCTGCATGGCCTCGTCAAGGGGATGACCCGACACGTCGATGTCCAGCCGCTGGAGCTCTTCGCCGAACTTGGTGACATCCTCGTCGGCTGCCCGCTTGGAAATCGACAACTGGTTGTCCAGTTCGGTCTGCTGCTCGTTCTCCCGCTGCTGGACAGCTTTGCGCCGATAGAGCAAGGCGCCACCCACCACAACGGCGACCACGAGGAGCACGAGCACTTGGGACATGGGCTCCAGTGTCTCCCTCTCAGGTCTGGCCGACGACTCGCACCGACCCTTTCTTACTCAGTTATTGGGGCTCGTCGCCGGCGGCGGTGGCGTCGTTCTGCGCCTCAGACGTCGACGATCTCGCACAACGTCGACCCGCTGGTCACGGTGGCCCCGGCCTCGGCGTGCAAGTTGATGATCCTGCCCGCTCGGTGTGCGTTGAGTGGTTGCTCCATTTTCATGGCCTCAAGCACCACGATGGGGTCGCCGGATTGGACGACGTCTCCTTCGGCCACCGCCACCGTGACGATCGTGCCCTGCATGGGCGAGGTGAGGGCGTCCCCCGACGGGGCGCCTCCCTGGGCTGCGCGACCTCGGGCCGCGCCACCGCTGCGGCGAGCCGGCTTCCTCGCCTTCGCCGAGTTCCCGCCGCCGTCGACCCCGACCAGCCCCGTGGGGACCACGACCTCGACGCGTTTGCCGTTGACCTCGACGATGACGGTGGTCTTCTCCGGCGGTCGGAATCCCTCCGCCGGGGCGCCCGCGTAAGGCGCGATGTTGCCGCTGAACTCGGTCTCGATCCAGCGGGTATGGACCGTGAAGTTCCCCTCCGGCGCGGTGAAGGCGGGGTCGTCGAGCACGGCGCGGTGGAAGGGAACGACGCTCGGCATGCCGTCGAGGACCAATTCGGCCAGAGCTCGCCGGGAACGGGCGATCGCGGCATCCCGGTCGGCACCGGTGATGATCAGCTTGGCGATCAGCGAATCGAAGTTGCCGGGCACCGTCATCCCGGGCAGATAGCCTTCGTCCATCCGGATGCCCGGTC
The DNA here is from genome assembly GCA_030452945.1 of Microlunatus sp. Lineage (GTDB taxonomy): Bacteria > Actinomycetota > Actinomycetes > Propionibacteriales > Propionibacteriaceae > Microlunatus. The sequence continues at coordinate 5,608 of JAKDLH010000077.1, forward strand.
CGGCCGGCGGCCGCCAGGCGCTCAAGGTGCCCGGCGCGGGCAGGAAGTCGCGGCCCGCGTCCTCGGCGTTGATCCGGAACTCGATGGAATGGCCACGAGCGGGCGGGTCGTCGAAGCCGAGCGGCTCACCGTCGGCGATCCGGAACATTTCGGCGACCAGGTCCAGGCCGGTGACTTCCTCAGAGACCGGGTGTTCAACCTGCAGGCGAGTGTTCACCTCCAGGAACGAGATGGTTCCGTCTTGGCCGACCAGAAACTCACACGTTCCCGCGCCAACGTAACCGGCCTCGGTCAGAATGGCTTTGGACGCCGCGTAGAGCCGGTCGATCTGCTGCTCCGACAGGAACGGCGCCGGTGCCTCCTCGACCAGCTTCTGGTGCCGCCGCTGCAGCGAGCAGTCCCGGGTCGAGACCACCACCACGTTGCCGTGGACGTCGGCCAGACACTGGGTCTCGACATGCCGCGGCCGATCCAGGTATCGCTCCACGAAGCACTCGCCGCGTCCGAACGCGCTAACGGCCTCCCGGGTGGCGGAGTCGAACAGGTCGGCGATCTCGTTCAGCTCGCGGGCCACTTTGAGACCGCGGCCGCCGCCGCCGTACGCGGCCTTGATCGCGATCGGCAGCCCGTGCTCGGTGGCGAAAGCGAGCACCTCGCCGGCGTCGGCCACCGGTTCAGCTGTGCCCGGAACGAGTGGGGCGCCGACCTTCGCGGCGATGTGACGGGCCCGGACCTTGTCGCCGAGGGCTTCGATGGCGGCCGGAGGGGGGCCGACCCAGCTGAGTCCGGCGTCGATCACGGCTTGGGCGAACGAGGCGTTCTCGGCCAGGAAGCCGTAGCCGGGATGGACCGCGTCGGCGCCGCTGCGCCGGGCGATGTCGATGATCTTGCCGATATCGAGGTAGGTCTCCGCGGGGGTCGCGCCCCCGAGCGCGTACGACTCGTCGGCCAGCCGGACGAACAGACCGTCGGCATCCGGTTCGGCGTAGACCGCGACGCTGCCCAGGCCGGCGTCGGCCGCCGCCCGGATGATCCGGACCGCGATCTCCCCGCGGTTGGCGACGAGCACCTTGCTGATCGACACGCCTGCCTCCTCGGTCCCGCAGTGGGCTCTGGGGAGTGTAGTGCCGCCCGCGGGTGCCCTGTGGTCCGACTCTCTTGCGGTCCGGGTGAGGAGCGTGCCGCCCTTCGGCGGGGTCAACCGCGGATCTGGGTGAAGTGGACGGTCTCGCCGGGCCGGAGCTGGGCGGCGTGATCGGCATCTCGATCGGTCAGCACGGCGATCACCGGATAGCCGCCGGTGACCGGATGATCCGGCCCGAAAATCAGCGGCAGTCCAGAAGACGTGACCTGGATCGCCCCGCGGATTATCGCCTCCGACGGCAACTCCTCGGGTCGTGCCCGTTCCAGCCCGGGTCCGCCTAGTCGGGTCGCGACCCGGTCGGAGTCCCTGGAGACCTTCCAGGCCGCGGTCAGCAACCTCTGCCAGGCGCTGGGGGTGAACCAGTCGCGGCGAGGACCGGGAAGCAGACCAAGGGACTTGCGCGGTTGGTTGGGCGGGGCGAGATCGGTGTCGGGAAGCGGTTGCGTCGCCCGGCCGACCTCGAGCTGTTGCCCGGGCTCCAGCGGGGCGGGACCCAGTCCAGACAGCACGTCGGTGGACCGGCTGCCGAGCGTCTGGTGGCACAGGATGCCGCCGCGTACAGCCAGGTAGCTACGCACCCCCCGCGGTGGGGCCTGGATCAGCAAGGTGTCCCCCGGACCCAGGGGGATCGAGGAGTGAGAGCCGATTCCCGTCCCGTTGACGAGCACCTCGGTCGGGGCGCCGGTCACCGTCACCCAACACAGTGAGCGGGACCTCACCTGCAGCCCGCCGAACAGGCACTCGATCGCGGCCGCCCCCTCCGGGTTGCCGACCAGCCGGTTGGCCAGTCGCAACGCGGTACGGTCGGCCGCGCCCGACGGCGAGACGCCGAGATGGGCCTGGCCACCACGCCCGAGATCCTGGATCAGCGACAGCGCCCCGGTCCGGTCTACGACCAACCCCTCGGTCGTTTCCTTCACGGGGCGGACTTATCGATGAACCGAACTGTCGTCCCGGGTCGCAGCAGCGCTGGCGGCTTGCGCCGCAGATCCCAGATCGACTGCGTGGTGTGCCCGATCAGCTGCCAACCACCTGGACCACGGCGAGGATAGATGCCGGACCAGACGTCGGCCAGACCCACCGCACCGGTCGGTACCGTCGTCCGCGGCGTGGCCCGCCGCGGCACGCGCAGCCGCTCGTTCTCGCCGTGCAGATAGCCGAACCCTGGGGCGAAGCCGCAGAAGCCGACCGTCCACGTCTGGCCCGTGTGCGCGGCGATGACCTCCTCGGTCGTCATCCCACAGTGCTCGGCTACCTCCGCCAGATCCTCACCGTCGTAGTGCACGTCGATGCTCACCTCGCCGCCGATGTCGGCATCGTCGTCGGTGCTCGGCGGGAGCGCCAGCAGCTCACCGCGGCGTTGCCGGCTGACCGGTGCGTCGAGTCGCAGATAGAGGCTCCGAGCTCCGGGCACCACCTCCGAGATCTCCTCGAACTCAGCGTTGCGCAGCGAACGCAGCAAACCGAGCGTTTCGGTCAGGTCGGCACATTCCAGCAACAGGCCACGTTCGCCATAGTCGATCAGTCGGCGGCTCATCCGCGACCGCCCGCAAACGGTTGGAACTGGATCCCGGCGTCGAGCAGCGCCGCGCGTACCGTACGAGCCATCGCGATCGCATCGGGCGAATCCCCGTGGATTCCCAAAGATTCCGCGTCTCCGCGCCGGGCCACGCCGACGGCGCGTTCGGCGGCCAGATCGGGATCGGTGATCATGGCGCCTGGTTGTCGACGGTCGATCAGCCGTCCGTTGGGGGTGTAGTTCCGGTCGATGAAATACTCGGTGACCGTGCGGAGCCCCCGGGCTTCAGCGAGTTCCAGCACCGCTGAACCGGGCAGCCCCAACAGCGGCAATCGATCGTCGAAGGCGACCAGGGCATCGACCACAGCCGCAGCCTGCTCCTGGTGCTCCACGATCGTGTTGTAGAGGGCGCCGTGCGGTTTCACGTACGCCACCGCGCCACCGACTGAACGAGCGAGACCGTCCAACGCACCGATCTGGTAGACCACGGCGGCGCGGAGGTCAGCGGTGGAGATGTCGATGAACCGGCGGCCGAAGCCAACTAGATCGGGGTAGCTGACCTGGGCGCCGATCACCACTCCGCGAGTGACGGCGGTCCGGCACGTCCGTTCCAGCGTGGCCGGATCGCCGGCGTGGAAGCCGCACGCCACGTTGGCGCTGGTGATCATGCTCAGCATCGCGTCGTCGTCGCCCAGCTGCCAGCGGCCGAAGGACTCTCCGAGATCGGCGTTCAGGTCGACGGACATGACGGCATTGTCGCAGGGGGACCGACGCAGCAGGAGGGCGTGACAAGGGTGTGGGGCCTTGGGGGAGTATGAGTCCCCCAAGACCCCACGGGTGGCTCGAGTCCTGATGCTCGTGCCGATCGATCCGGACGTGCGGTTCCGGCACAGATCAGGTGTGGCGCCGTAGGTTTCCCCAACGGTGCGAACCTCGTCCTGGCGTTCGATCCCGCATCTCCGAGGAGGTGCGTAGGAGATTTCTACTCCTGTCGTGGGCCGAGCGCAAGAGGCAGTCTGCGGGTCGTCGGTCCGTGGCTCACGCGCTAGCCTGACCAGCGTGAACTCCGAGCCAGACACCCGCGAGCCAGACACCCGCGAGCCGGACACCCCCGAGTCGGACACCCCCGAGTCGGACATCAAGGACTGGACCTGGACTCTGACCCGGCGGTGTGAGCAGTGTGGGCTCTCGGCCGGAGAGATTCCGGTCGACGAGGTGCCGGAGCGAGCGTTCGTGGCCGCCGAGGAGTGGGTGGCGATTCTGCGGTCCAGCCCGGCGGTCGGGGCTCGACCGACACCGGGCGTCTGGTCGCCGCTGGAGTACGGCGCCCACGTTCGCGATGTCTACCGGCTGTTTGACCAGCGGATCGCGGCGATGGTGACTGAGCAGGTGCCGACGTTCGCGAACTGGGATCAGGGCGAGGCCGCGGTCGTTGGACGGTACGCCGAACTGGACTCCGACGTCGTCGCCGCCGAGCTCGAAACTGCTGCTGTGGCGTTCGTGGATCGGCTGCGGTCGCTCGAACCGCGGCAGCGGGAACGTCGGGGCCGCCGATCCGACGGCCGGGAGTTCACGGTGGCTTCTCTCAGTCGGTACCTCCTGCATGACGTGATCCATCATCTGTGGGACGTCACCGGCCAGCCGGACGCGACCACGTCGCTGGAACTGGGCTGAGGTGCCCGGCATGTATGAACTGAGCGAGGAGCATCAGGACTTTCGTCACGTTGTCGCCGAGTTCGCCGCGCAGCGGTTGGCGCCGCACGTGGCCGACTGGAACGCGGCCGGAGGCCTGCCCTTGGAGGCGGTCCAGGAGATGGGCGACCTCGGACTGTTCGGGCTGGCCGGCCCGGAGGAGTACGGCGGGGCGGGCGACTTCACCAGCCTGTGCATCGCTATCGAGGAGATCGGCCGGGTCGATCAGTCGCTCGGCATCACGCTGGAAGCCGGAGTCGGGTTGGGGGCCAATCCGATCGCTCGGTTCGGCACGCCGGAGCAGAAGCAGCGGTGGTTGCCCGACTTGCTGGCCGGGAGGACTCTGGCCGCGTTCGGGTTGACCGAGGCCGAAGCGGGCTCTGACGCCTCAGCGACCAAGACCAAGGCCGAGTTGGTGGACGGGCAGTGGGTGATCAACGGTTCGAAGCAGTTCATCACCAACTCCGGCACCGCGATCACCTCGGTGATCACGGTCACGGCGGTGACGGGGCGACGAGGCGACGGACGTCCAGACATCTCCACGATCATGGTGCCGACCTCGATGGCGGGTCTCAGTGTCGGTCCGCCGTACGACAAGCTCGGCTGGCACGCCTCCGACACGAATCCGGTGATCTTGGAAAACGTCCGGGTCGAGGAAGATCATCTGCTGGGAGAGCGAGGACGCGGCTACGCGCAGTTCCTGTCGACCTTGGATGACGGCCGGATCGCGATCGCCGCCCTCGGGCTGGGCTGTATCCGCGCCTGCCGAGATCTGGCTCGCGACTACGCCTCGGAGCGCCAGTCGTTCGGTGGGCCGATCGGGCGCAAACAGGCGGTGGCGTTCATCGTCGCCGACCTTGACGCGATGGTCCACATCGCGGACTTGCTGGTCTACGCCGCCGCGCAGGCGAAAGATCACGGCGTCGGTGGGGCCGAACTCAAGCGGATGGCGGCGATCGCCAAGCTCTACACCTCCGAATCCGCGGTCGCCGCGACCCGGATGGCCACTCAGGTGTTCGGCGGGTACGGCTTCATGGAGGAGTATCCGGTCGCCCGCTTCTACCGCGACGCCAAAGTGCTGGAGATCGGTGAGGGCACCTCGGAGGTGCAGCGGCTGCTGATCGCCCGCGGCCTCGGCTTGCCGGTGGAGTGAGTGCCGGCTCGCGAGCCGATCCCGATAGGTTGTCCAACGTGATCAGCCGTTCTGCTGCCGACACCGAGTCCACGAGCCCGTCAGTGCTGGTAGTGATGGGAGTGTGCGGTACGGGTAAGTCGACCGTGGCGGGCCTCCTCGCCGAGCGTCTCGGCTGGCGGATGGCCGAGGGCGACGACCTGCACCCGGCGGCGAACGTGGCCAAGATGGCAGCCGGCCACCCCTTGACGGACGAGGATCGTTGGCCATGGCTGGACCGGGTCGGCTCGTGGATCCGATCCCGTACGCAGGCTGGGTCACCGGGGATCATCACCTGCTCGGCGCTCCGCCGCGTTTACCGCGACAAGCTGCGAGGACCCGGTGTCGTGTTTGTCCACCTCGACGGAGCCAGGGACGAGATAGCCGAACTGATGTCCCATCGCGCCGGCCACTTCATGCCGTTGAGCCTGCTGGACTCCCAACTCGAGACGCTGGAACCGCTGGAGGACGACGAGGCCGGTCTCGTGGTCAGCGTCGACCAAACCCCCGAGGAGGAGGTCGTGGAGATCATCCGTCGGTTGGCGCTGGGGGATACGAGGTCCGACGGCCAGCCCGGTTGACCCATGCTGGCTACGAGGTCCAGGTCCGCCGCACGGATGGGCGAACTCAACCGGTGGTTGCGCCCCAGTCGCTCGGATCGACATCTGCCA
>JAKDLH010000078.1 GCA_030452945.1 Microlunatus sp.
CAGAGCGTCTCCATGGTAAGGAGAAGGTCTGCGGTTCGATTCCGCATGGGGGCTCGGAGTCCGGTTCCGGCGCCACCGCGCGTCGGCGGCGTGCTGGGTCTTGACCGCCCGAGCACACTTGGTCGTGGCGGATGCGTCACGTCAGCCGGGTTCGCGGCGGGATAGCTCAGGCGGTAGAGCAAGCGGCTCATAATCGCTGTGTCGCGGGTTCGAGTCCCGCTCCCGCTACCACGGAGTCATCACTTAGGAACCGAAGGAAATAGACAATGGCCAAGTCCTCGGATGTGCGCCCCAAGATCACCATGGCCTGCACCGTATGCAAGGACCGGAACTACATCACCAAGAAGAACCGGCGGAACAATCCCGACCGGCTCGACTTGAAGAAGTTCTGCCCGCGTTGCCACACCCACACCTCGCACCGCGAGACCCGCTGATCCCTCACCGGGTGCGCGCCGACAGGCGGGCCTGCCGATGAGCCGCCGAGAGCCCTCGGCGGCTTTGTCGCGTTCACACAACGGGTCCGGTTCGCAGACCGCAGGAACCTGGTGCTCCGCCGACGACCGTCCACCGCCCCGGGACCGCGACGAGCGCGCGGGCTCGGACGCTCCGGTCCTGATCGGGCTGGCCCACGGCAGTCGACACGCCGGGGTCGCGGCGGCAACCGACGCGGTGCTCGCGGCGACCGGCGAGTTGGCCGTAGTCGAGGTACGCGCGGCGTATCTGGACCTCACCGAACCCGATCTCGGCACCGTCGTCGCCGACCTGGCGGTCGTCGGAGTCCGTGCGGCCGTGGTCGTCCCGCTGCTGTTCACCGACGCGTTCCACGCTCAGATCGACGTACCGGCCGCGGTGTCGGCCGCTGCGGCGTTCAGCGGCGTCGACCTGCTTCTCGCTCCGATCCTCGGCACCGGCGACGAGGTCGCGGACGTGGTCGTCAATCGGTTGGCCGCAGCCGGTACCGCAGCCGAGGAGCCGGTGCTGTTGTACGCCGTCGGGTCGTCTCGAGCGGCGGCGAACGCCGCGGTCGCCGACCTGGCCGATCGCCTCGCGAACCGCCGCCAGGCCGAGGTCCGGGTCGGTTTCGCCACCACGGAGCCTCGGGCCGGTGAGGTGCTGAGCGACCTGGTTGCGCTGGGCGCGCGTACGGGCACGGTCGTGCCGCTGTTCGTGGGCCCGGGGCTGCTGTTGGAGACGATCGCCGCGACCGTGGCCGATGCCGGGTGGCGGCTGGCCGATCCTCTGGGCACCCTGCTGGCGCCCGTGCTGGCCCAACGCTATCGAGCGGCGGTCGGTGCGACCCGACAACTCCGTTAGCGTTGGGTCATGGCCATCTCCGCCGACCATGTCGGTCGTCGCTATCCCCCCACGAGTCCGTATCAGGTGTCCGCGGCGAAGATCGCCGAGTTCGCGCACGCCCTGGGCGACGAGGATTCTGCCTACGCCGGCGAGAAACCCATCGCCCCGCCGACGTTCGTGGCCGTCATCTCCTCGACGGCCTGGGAGTCCATGTTCGCCGATCCTGAGCTGGGACTGGCGCGGCGTCGAACCGTGCACGGCGACCAACGATTCAGCTATCGGCGACCCCTGCGGGCTGGTGACGCGGTCACGGCCACGTTGACGATCGACCGGGTCCGCAGCCGCGGCAGCGCCGACATCATCTCCTGCTCGGCCGACGTCGAGACCGTCGGTGGTGAGCTGATCTGCACGGCCGAAACCACTTTTCTCCACACCCACGAGACGGACGCATGATGCTCGATGGCCGCAGCGTGTCAGTCGGTGACCGGTTGCCCAGCTTGACCGTACGGTTCACCCGCGCCAACTTGGTCCGCTACGCCGGAGCGTCGACCGACTTCAACCCGATCCACTTCTCCGACCACTACGCCGCGAAGATGGGGCTGCCGGGGGTGATCGCGCACGGGATGCTGACCATGGGCACCGCTCTGCGCGTGGTGACCCAGTGGCTAGGCGACCCGGCCCGGGTCCGTTCCTACTTCGTCCGCTTCACCAATCCGGTGCTGGTGCCTGACGATGCCGACGGCACCGAGGTCACCTTCGGCGGAGTGGTGGAGGTCGTCGAGGACGCCCTGGTGACAATCGCGATCGAGGCGACCTCAAGAGGAACCAAAGTGCTCGGGGCGGCCCGGGCGGTCGTCGATCTGGCGGACTGAGCCGATGAGCTCCGCATCGCTGCCGCCGGCCGCGGGAAGGGTCACTTCCGGCGACAGTTGCGAAACCACCCCGATCTCGCTCGGACCGACGGCGACGGCGACGGCGCTCCCGACCGACAAGGGAGCTGCCGTCCCCGACCCGCGGCTGTCGAGGTACACGACACTCCGGGTCGGCGGCCGCGCGCGGCGGCTGGTCGTCGCGACGACCGAAGCCGAGCTGGTCGCGGCGGTCCGGGATGTCGACCATACGGGCGAGCCGGTGCTGGTGCTCGGCGGCGGATCCAATGTGCTGGTCGGCGACCACGGTTGCGACGGCACGGTGGTGAAGGTCGAGACCGTGGGTGTCACCGCCGATGTCTCAGCTTGCGGGGGGGCCACGGTCACCGTCGCCGCCGGCGAGGACTGGGACCGTCTCGTGGCGACCGCGGTCGCCCAGCAGTGGAGCGGGATCGAGGCGCTGTCGGGGATCCCCGGTCTGGTCGGAGGCACGCCGATCCAGAACGTGGGCGCGTACGGCTGCGAAGTCGCCCAGACGATCGCCGGCGTACGCACCCTTGATCGAGTCACCGGTCGGCAGGTGACCTTCGCCGCGTCGGACTGCGGCTTCGGGTACCGGACGTCGCGGTTCAAGTCCGAACCGGGCCGCTACCTGGTCCTCGATGTCACCTTCCAATTTCCCCTGGGGTCGCTCTCCGCGCCCGTTCGGTACGCCGAGCTGGCGCGACGGCTGGGCGTCTCGGTCGGGACCCGGGTGCCCGCGGTCGACGTCCGCCAGACCGTACTGGAGTTGCGGACCGGTAAGGGCATGGTGCTGAACCCGGACGACTACGACACCTGGAGCGCGGGCTCGTTCTTCACCAACCCGATCCTGGCGACCGCCGCGGCCGGCCGGCTGCCCGCGGACGCGCCGCGCTATCCCCGCGCCGACGGCCTGATCAAGACCAGTGCGGCGTGGTTGATCGAGCACGCGGGCTACGGCAAGGGCTACGGCGGCGACCTGGGCCGGGGCCGCGCACGGCTGTCCACCAAGCACACGCTGGCCCTGACCAATCGGGGGGACGCGACGGCGGAGGATCTGCTGGAATTGGCTCGTGAGGTCCAGTCCGGGGTGAAGCGACGGTTCGGTGTCACCCTGGTCCCCGAGCCCGTCCTCATAGGGTGCGCCCTGTGACGAACGAGCCTTTTGCCGTCTGGGCCCCGAAGGCCGAGCAGGTCGAACTGATGCTGGTCGAGCCCGGCAGCACCGAGCAGCGACGGCTGACGATGGTGGCCGACGAACGTGGTTTTTGGCGCCCGGCCGAGGACGTGCCCGAGCCGCCGGCCGACCGTCCACTCGACTATGGCTATCTGCTGGACGGCAACGACACTCCGCGCGCGGATCCGCGGGCCCGGCGTGCGCCCTACGGGGTGCACGGGCTGTCGCGGACCTTCGATCCGGCCGCGCACGTGTGGTCGGATCAGCCGTGGACGGGGCGTCAGCTGCCCGGCGGCATCGTCTATGAACTGCACGTCGGCACCTTCACCCCCGAAGGCACCCTGCGCTCGGCCATCGGTCGACTGGATCACCTGGTCGAGCTGGGGGTGACACTGGTCGAGCTGATGCCGGTGAACGCGTTCAACGGGCCGCACGGCTGGGGCTACGACGGTGTGTTGTGGTACGCGGTTCACGAGGAGTACGGCGGGCCCGCGGCGTACCAGGCGTTCGTGGACGCCTGCCACCAGCGGGGTCTCGGCGTGTTGCAGGACGTGGTCTACAACCACCTGGGACCCAGCGGGAACTACTTGCCCGAGTTCGGTCCCTACATCGCCGACGGGCCGTCTAACACCTGGGGTGAAACCCTCAACCTGGACGGCGAGGACTCTGACGAGGTTCGCCGCTACATCATCGACAACGTCGTGATGTGGCTGCGCGACTATCACGTGGACGGTCTCCGACTGGACGCGGTGCACGCGCTGTCCGACACTCGCGCCACCCACCTGTTGGAGGAGATGGCGGTCGAGGTCTCGGCCCTGAGCGCCTTCTTGAACCAGCCGCTGTCACTCATCGCGGAATCGGACTTGAACAACCCGCGGTTGATCACGACGCGGGAAGGTGGCGGTTACGGGTTGACGGGGCAGTGGAGTGACGACTTCCACCACGCGCTGTACGTCAGCCTGACCGGCGACACCACCGGCTACTACGCCGATTTCGATTCCTTGGCCGCTTTGGGCAAGGTCTTCGAGAACGGCTTCTTCCACGACGGCACTCACTCCAGCTTCCGCGGCCGGGGTCACGGAGACAAGATCGACACCTTGCGGACACCGGCCTGGCGGCTCGTGGTGTGCTCAGACAACCATGACCAGATCGGCAACCGGGCCGACGGTCAGCGGCTGTCGGGCAAGATCAGCCCACAGCAGTTGGGCCTGGCCGCGTTCGTCACGATGCTCAGCCCGTTCACGCCGATGATCTTCATGGGGGAGGAGTGGGGCGCCTCCACCCCCTGGCAGTTCTTCACCGCCCACCCGGAGCGAGAGCTGGCGGAGAACATCGCGGTCGGCCGCCGGGAGGAGTTCGCCCAGATGGAATGGGACCTGTCTCAGGTGCCAGATCCACAGAACACGCAGACGTTTCTCGGCTCCAAGCTGGACTGGGGCGAGTTGGAGCGACCGGTCCACGCCCAGCTGTTGGCGTTGTACAAGCGACTGATCCGGTTGCGCCGCACCTATCCCGATCTGTGCGATCCGCGTTTCGCCCGTGGTTCGGCGATCTCCAACGACGACGAGGGCTGGCTGCTGGTGGAGCGCGGCGACGTCGCGCTGGCGGTCAACTTTCGGGAGAATGGCGTGTCCGTCGACCTCGCCGGCAGCGGCCGGGAGTTGCTCACGGTGGGGGAGGCCGACATCGCCGACGGAACGGTCCGACTGGCTCCATTCAGCGCCGTCGCGGTCCTCCGCAGCTAGCAGGTGCGCTCGGCCAGTCCGGTGCGCCGAGCGTACGATCGGCGGCATGGCACTCGACCCGAAGGTGATCACGTTCGCGCAGGGCCCCAACTTCGCCATGCTGACGACCTTGCGTCCGGACGGACACCCGGTGACGCAGCCGATGTGGGTGGACGCCGACGCCGATCACGTGTTGATCAACACCGAGAAGCATCGGCGGAAGTTTCGCAACGTGGTCAACGACCCTCGGGTCACGGTGACCATCTGGGACCGGGACAACCCGTACTCCTACGTGGAGGTTCGGGGCACCGTGACCGGCGTCGTCTACGGCGATGAGCCGCGGCGCCACATCGACCAGCTCGCCGAGCAGTACATCGGTCAACCGTACAAATCCGACGCCATCCGCAGCGAGCGGGTGATCTTGCAGATCACCCCGCTGGAGCTGTCTCGCAAGTCTTCCTGACTCCACGTCGCGCGGCCGACCCCGGTTCCGGCCACGCGGTCGAAACTGGCGGTCATGGTGGGGTCTGGGGCCGCGAATTGTGGCCGGTTGGTCGAAAGTTACGAGAGTCAGACCACACCTCAGGCGTCGATCTCGATCTCCCGCTTCAAGACCTTGCCCGTCGGTCCCTTGGGCAGCGGACCGAAACGAACGATCCGCGGGAACTTGTACGCCGCGATCTCGCTCCGCACATGATCCTTGAGTTCGGCTTCCGATGCCTCGGCGCCTTCTTTCAGCGTGACCAGGGCCGCGATCTCCTCGCCGTGCCTGGCGTCCGGGACACCGAACACCGCCGCCTCGGCCACCGCGGGGTGGGTGTAGAGGACCTCCTCGACCTCGCGCGGGTAGATGTTCATCCCGTTGCGGATGATCATGTCCTTCTTGCGGTCGACGATGAAGTAGAAGCCGTCGGCGTCGCGGGTGGCCAGGTCTCCGGAGTGGAACCAGCCACCCCGCATCGCCTCAGCCGTGGCCTCCGGATTGTTCCAGTAGCCCTTCATCACATTCTCGCCCCGGATGACGATCTCTCCCACCTCGCCTTCGGCCGCCTCGGTGTCCTCGGGACTCCACAGCTGAAACTCCACGCCGCGGATCGGCAAGCCGACCGACCCCGGTTTCGCGGGTCGGTCCGGGTGGTTGAACGAGGCGATCGGTGACGTCTCGGAGAGGCCGTACCCCTCCAGTAGCTGGAAGCCGAACCGGCGTTGTACCTCAGACAGCACCTCAACCGGCAGCGACGCCCCGCCGGAGGCCGCGATCTTGAGCCGGCTGGTGTCGAAGCGACCCGGATCGGGCACCGCCAACAGGGCCATGTACATCGTCGGCACCCCGAGGAAGACGGTCACTCGATCCTCAGCCACGACTCGCAGCGCCTCCTCGCCGTCGAACTTGGGCAGCAGGGTCAGGCAGGCGCCGCCGGCGATGGCCGCGTTCAACCCACAGGTCTGACCGAAGGAGTGGAACAGCGGCAGTCCGCCGAACACCACGTCGCCAGGTGCCAGCGGCATCAGCGTGTCCAGGTCGGTGGTGACGTTGCTGCCGAGGTTCGCGTGGCTCAACTCGGCACCCTTCGGCGCCCCGGTCGTGCCCGAGGTGTAGAGGATCACGGCAGTGTCGTTGGCGGCTCGCTCAACCACCGCCGGTTGCGGTGTCGCATCCGCCAGGGACTTCTCGAACTCACCCGGTGTCACCACCAGGACGTCAGTGCTGGTGACATCGGCTGCTTTGGCCGATTCTTCGGCGAACATGGCGAACACCACGGCCACCTTCACCCCGGCATCGCCCCAGGTGTAGGAGACCTCGCCGGCTTTGAGCAGCGGGTTCATCGGCACCACGATCGCTCCGAGCCGGAGGATCGCGTAGTAGGCGATCGGGAAGTACGCGACATTCGGCATGATCAGGGCGACCCGGTCGCCCTCGACCACGCCCCGGTCGGTCAGCAACGCCGCGCACCGAGCCGACGCCTGATCGAGCGCGGCGTAGGTGAGGATGTGCTCACCCTGCTTGACAGCGGGCAGCGTCGGTTCCACCGCCGCGCGGTCGGTGAGCCAGCGAGCGATGTTGGAGTTCTCGGTCATGCTCCGACGGTAGTGCGGTATGGCCTGTCCTGCAGCGTCGCTGGTCGAAGAGGGACGACTCCGTCGAGCTTTCCCGAATGACGATCTGCAGACGGGTTAGCCAGCCGAGCAGACGACCCTTTTACCGGGGCGGATCACGATCGGTAGCCGACCTGTCGGGAGCAAGGTGATCGCGGCCAGGTCTGACATCAGCCAGCGGGCAGCAGACCGGTGCGGACCAATAGACTCCACCACGACACCCCGACCGAGGAACCCCCATGACCCTGTCTGATCTCAGTGTTGACGCCCTCAACGACCTGCACGCTGATGCGACCGCCGCGTACGCCGACCTGCGATCCCAGGGCCTGAAGCTTGACCTGACCCGCGGCAAGCCCGCTCCGGCGCAGCTCGACCAGTCGAACGCGCTGCTGTGCCTGCCTGGCGAGGGTGACTACCGAGCCGCGGATGGCACTGACTGCCGCAACTACGGTGGCGGACAAGGCTTGCCGGAGATCCGGGAGATCTTCGCCGAGCTGCTGAACGTGCCGGTGGCTCAACTGGTGGCAGGCGACAACGCCAGCCTGGGAGTCATGCATGACAGCCTGGTCTTTTGCCTGCTCAAGGGCACGGTCGACTCGGCCGGCCCGTGGGTGAGGGACCCCGTCACGTTCCTCTGCCCGGTGCCCGGCTACGACCGCCACTTCGCACTGTGCGAGCAGTACGGCATCACGATGGAGCCGGTCGAGTTCGGTTCCAACGGTCCCGACTTGGACACCATCCGTCGCCGGGCGGCCGAAGACCCGAGCGTGCGCGGCATCTGGGTGGTGCCGACCTACGCCAACCCCACCGGCGTGGTCTATACCGAGGACGTGACCCGGGACCTGCTGTCGATGCCGACCGCGGCTCCCGACTTCCGGATCTTCTGGGACAACGCGTACGCGGTGCACCATCTCACCGACGACGAGCGCCCGGCCCTCGACGTACTCGGAATGGCCGCGGATGCCGGCCAGCCAAACCGGGTGTTCGCGTTCGCTTCGACCTCCAAGATCACCTTCGCCGGGGCTGGGGTGTCGTTCTTCGCGAGCTCGCCGGACAACGTGGCGTGGTATCTGAAGCACTTGATCAAGCGGACCATCGGCCCGGACAAGGTCAACCACCTGCGACACGCCCGTCATCTGGGCAGTGCCGACGGGGTTCGCGAGCTGATGCGGCGGCAGCGGGCCATCATCGCACCGAAGTTCGAGCAGGTGGAGACGATCCTCGAGTCGAGGCTGGGCGGGCGTGGGGTGGCGACCTGGACCCGGCCCGAGGGTGGCTACTTCATCAGCCTGGACGTACCGGACGGCACGGCCAGCCGGGTGGTGGCGCTGGCCAAGGACGCCGGCATCGCGATGACGGGAGCGGGGGCTGCCTTCCCGTACGGCAAGGACCCGCGCGATCGCAACATCAGGATCGCCCCGACCTTTCCGTCGCCAGACGATGTGGCCACCGCCATCGAGGGTCTGTGCACCTGTGTGCTGTTGGCGGCTGCCGAGCAGCAACTCGGCCGGGCCACTGCGTGAGCTCGCCGCTGTGTCGTCGTCGGTTCGACGGCGCCGGACCCGGCGACTACACTGGAGTACTTGGTGCCGGTCACCCAGGTTTCACCGCGCCCTCGAATGGCCGCTAAGCTCGCTGGCCGCTAAGTTCGTCGGGGCGTCGCGACGCCTCCGAGATGCCGGTGCCGAAGGGCAATAGCTCAACTGGCAGAGCATCGGTCTCCAAAACCGAAGGTTGGGGGTTCAAGTCCCTCTTGCCCTGCTGATCCGCCCGTCCGGGCGTCCTCGACTCCGGGCGAGCGGGTGGACCAGGATCGACCGCAGAAGGGCGACGACGTGGCAGACGCCGACAAGGTGGACCCGGCCGAGGAGCCGGAGTCTCCAGCCACGCCCGCTGACACCCAAGACGACATCGAGCCCGGGGATGTCACTGAACCCGGAGACGGTGCCGTTCAACGTCCGAACGCGGATGGCGAGTCTGACGGTCCCGACGACGACCGCGAGTTGGTCGCCGCAGGGCGTGGGTCGACCCGGGCGTCGCGATCGGCCGGCGATGACGGCTCGGCGGAGGGGGCGACCGGTCGGGCCGCCAGGTCGAAGAAGGACAAGGCCACTCCGAAGCAGAAGCAAGACACCGTCACGCATCAGCGGACCAGTCCGGTCACCTTCGTCAAACAGTCGGTCGGCGAGCTGCGCAAGGTTGTCTATCCCACCGGTCCGCAGCTGGCCAACTACTTCATAGTCGTGCTGATCTTCGTCTTGTTCGTGATCGCGTACGTGAGCTTGCTCGACCTGGGCATCGGCGCGGCCATTTTCCGAATATTCGCCTGACCAACCGTCCCACCTGATAGTTACGGAGAGTTTCAACGTGTCTGAGACCATTTCGGCCGAACCGCCGCGCCCCGCGGCTGATGAGTCGGAAGGCTCCGCGACCCCTGACGAACTAGCAGCAACCGAGGTGGCCAGCACTGCGGACCCGCAGGCCGTCGAGACCGACAGCGGCGGCGAGAGTGGCTCTGAGGACTTCGACATCGATCTCGGCTCCGATTTCACCCCCGAGCGCGAGGACGATGTCCAGATCGATCTGGGCTTCGCTGGATCGGACCCCGAGCCGGTAGCCGAAGACGACTTCGATATCGATCTCGGCGCGGTCGACGCGGCCGAGGAGGAGGAGGACGAAGCCGACGCTGCCGGGGATGACGAAGTCGACCCGGGCGAGGAGGCACTGGAAAAGTTCCGCACGGAGCTACGCGGCAAGCTGGGCGACTGGTATGTGGTGCACACCTACTCCGGGATGGAGAACCGGGTGCTGCAGAACCTGGAGAACCGGGTCTCCTCGCTCAACATGGAGGATTACATCTTCGAGATCGTGGTCCCCACCGAAGAGGTCACCGAGATCCGCAACGGTCAACGCAAGCAGATCCGGCGGACGGTCCTGCCCGGGTACGTACTGGTCCGGATGGACCTGACCGACGAGTCCTGGTCGACGGTGCGGCACACCCCATCGGTGACGGGCTTCGTCGGACACTCCAATCAACCGGTTCCGTTGAGTCTGGACGAGGTGGAGAAGATGCTCGCTCCGGCCGTGGTGGCGGCGGCGACCGGCGCCTCCGATTCGCCGACCAGGCGCAAGAAGAAGGTCGAGGTCGCGGACTTCATCGTCGGCGACTCCGTCATGGTGGTGGACGGCCCGTTCGCCGGGGTGCACGCGACCATCACTGAGATGAATGTCAACAGTCAGCGGCTCAAGGCCCTGGTCGAGATCCTCGGCCGGGAGACGCCGGTCGATCTCACCTTCGCTCAAATCCAGAAGGTCTGATCGCTCGGCGTGAGCCCACGGCCACAGGTCGCGTACCATTGCCCGGTTGGCCCGTTGATCGGTCCAGTCCATACCGCACAACCGCCGGATGCCCGGCACGAACCGAACAGAAGGACCTACCCTCCCCATGCCTCCTAAGAAGAAGGTCGCCGCCCTCGTCAAGGTGGCGCTGAACGCAGGCGCTGCCACTCCGGCCCCCCCGGTCGGTACGGCACTCGGCCCACACGGCGTCAACATCATGGAGTTCTGCAAGGCCTACAACGCGGCCACCGAACCCATGCGGGGGAACGTCATCCCGGTCGAGATCACCATCTACGAGGACCGGTCGTTCACCTTCGTCACGAAGACCCCGCCGGCCGCTGAGCTGATCAAGAAGGCCGCTGGGGTGCAGAAAGGCTCCGGGGCCCCGCAGCGGGACAAGGTGGGCAGGATCACCCGTGACCAGGTCCGCGAGATCGCGACCACCAAGATGCCCGACCTCAGCGCCAACGACGTCGACACCGCGATGAAGATCGTGGAAGGCACGGCGCGCTCGATGGGAGTGGCGGTATCTGATTGAGCTCGCTCCGCTCACTCTGCGATTTCCGCTTCTCCCCGCCTCGTTCGTCGGTCCGGCTGAAACGAAAAGCGTGTTTCATCCGGTGCTCCTGTACTTCGGCGGCGCGGGAATAGGTACTGGTCGAGTGGAGAACAGCTCCCTCGAAGCCTGACTACCGAATACGTACACACACACATTCCTGGGAGGGTCGTGCGCGGCCCGTCGAACCAGAACTGGTGAAAGGAACCAGCAGCATGAAGCGCAGCAAGAACTACAACGCCACGGCCGCAACGGTCGACGAGGCCAACCTGTACTCGCCGGAACAGGCGTTGGCCTTGGCCAAGAACGGAGCGAAGGCGAAGTTCGACGAGACCGTCGACGTGTCCTTTCGACTCGGGGTCGACCCTCGCAAGGCGGACCAGATGGTCCGAGGCACCGTGAACCTGCCCAACGGCACGGGCAAGACAGCCAAGGTCGTCGTCTTCGCCACGGGTGAGCGGGCGGAGGCCGCTATGACGGCGGGCGCCGACGAGGTCGGCTCCGACGACCTGATTGAGAAGGTGCTCGGCGGTTATCTGGACTTCGACGCCGTGGTGGCTACCCCCGACCTGATGGGCAAGGTCGGCCGGCTGGGCCGGGTGCTCGGTCCCCGTGGTCTGATGCCGAACCCGAAGACCGGCACC
>JAKDLH010000434.1 GCA_030452945.1 Microlunatus sp.
ACGACACCAACCCCGCGAGCATGGCCACGGGGATGGCGATCAGCAGCGGGCCGAAGGCGACGAGGTCGCCGGGGTCCGGGATCACCGGCCACCGCCGGCGGGCAGCTGGAGAACGATCCGCTGGTCGGGCCCCAGGCGCAGATCGGCCGGGTCGCCGGGGACCGGTGTCCCGTTGCTGGTCACCACGAGCTGGCGGCCGCCGTCGGCGCGGATGCCGCCGATCTGGGTGGCGGTGAGCTTCACCCCCCATTCGGTGAACAGCTGGCCCCGGGTGAAGACGTCGCCGACGCGGTCGGCTTCGATGTGGATGGTGCCGTCGGGTTCGTGGGTGTGGAGCGCGGACATGGCGCCGGTGGTGGGGTCGACACCGATATTGGCGGCAACCGGAATCTCGGCGCCGTCGATGACGATCCGCAGCCGCGGATGGTAGTGCTCGGCTGTTCCCATCGGTCCCAGGTCAAGCCCCGCGCCGGTGACGCGGGACGCGACGTCGTCCGGTGCCGGCCACGGCGGCGGTGAGGTCTCGTCAAGGACGGGCGAGGCGGTCGAGACACTGGGCGGACGGTCGCTTGTGCTGGTGGTACGGGGATTGGCGCAGCCGACCAGCAGACCAGCGAGGCAACCGACAACGACCAGTGCGACTCGGGCGGACCTGCGATGGTCGGCCCGCGGCCGAACCTGGCCGGCGGGTCTCGGCGTCGGTAAGGCTAGTGCCGACATGAGAGGTTTCCTTGCCGTAGAAGAAGTGGCGAGCCTGGCACGACCCCGCCGGCCGGGCCGGCGTCTGCGCCGGTCCGGCCTAGGCGTCGGGTCTGGTCAGCCGAGGCTGGTGAGTAGGTCGGCGCAGGCCTGCTCGCAGGCGCGGCACGCGTCGGCGCAGATCCGGCAGTGGTCGTGCATCTCGGCGTGCTGCGCGCATTCGTCGCCGCAGCTGCGGCAGGCGGTGCGGCAGGCTTCCAGGACGGCGCGGGTCAGATTGGCGTCGTAGCCGGTGTGCCGGGACAGCACCCGCCCGGTGACAGCGCAGATGTCGGCACAGTCCAGATCGGTGCGGATACAGCTGCGTAGCTGATCGACCATCTCCTCGCTGAGACAGGCATCGGCACAGGCCGTGCAGGCCTGAGCACAGTCAAGGCAGGCGTCGATGCAGGCAGCCAGGAGGGTCTGGTCAATGCCGAGGTCGCCGGGGTAGGCGTCGAGCATCTGCTGGGTGGTGGCCATGGATACTCCTCATGAGTGTGGGGGGAATGCGGGTTGGTGCTGCCTTCGACCGGTCCGGCCGGCAGCAGGCCGGTGTTGATCCCGAGGTCGGGTCAGAGCTGCTCCAGCAGCTGGTTCATGGTGTCGATCTCGGCTTGCTGGTCGGCGATGATCTTCTTCGCCAGGGCGATCGCCTCGGGGTTCTCTCCGTTGGCGACCTCCTCTTGGGCCATGGTGATGGCGCCCTTGTGGTGGGTGACCATCCCGGTGAGGAACAGCCGGGTCGCGTCCTTGCCGGAGGCCTGGTCAAGGGCGTCCATGTCGGCTTGGCTCATCATCCCGCCGCCCATGTCGTGGTCCATGCCCATCGACGGGCTCGGGTTCTCGCCCCAGCCGGCGAGCCAGCCGCTCATCTGGGCGATCTCGGGGGCTTGGGCGGCTTTGATCTGGGTGGCCAGGTCGGTGACCTCGGCGTCGATGCCGTCCTTGGCCAAGATCATGTCGCTCATCGCGACGGCCTGCTGGTGGTGCGGGATCATCGCCTGGGCGAACATGACGTCGGCGTCGTTGTGCGGTCCGGCGGCCGTGGTTGCCGAGGCGGCCGGCGAGCTGCTGGTGGTGGGGTTGCCGCTGGACCCGTGGTTCATGCCGGGCATGTTCGACATGTCGTTGTTGGAGCAGCCCGCGAGACCGGTCACGGCGAGGGCGGCGGCGACGGCCAGGGTGGTGCGCAGGGTGATTCGAGAAGGCATAACGTGCTCGTTCTTTCTGTGTGGATGATGCGATGCAGCGAAGTGGTCGGACTAGCCGGCGTGGGGCTAGGACAGTCGGACGTAGTCACGCTGTCTGCCCGGGCGGCCCGGTGTCCCGATCAGGTTCGGCTGACTGACAACTCCACCAGACTCAGCGGTGGGGGTTTGCAGCGAGTGGGAAGGTTCAGCACGGTCAGCGGCTTTGGCCGCGGTAGGAGGATTCCGCGGCCAGTAGTGGGCCTGGGCAGCAGCAGACCGGAGGCGAGCAGGATCAGTGCCGC
>JAKDLH010000435.1 GCA_030452945.1 Microlunatus sp.
TGAGTTGGCGCAGATCGTCGCTGCCGTGACCGGTTTCGTCGGCGAGATCAAGACCGATCCGACGAAGCCGGATGGGACACCACGCAAGCTGCTCGACGTCACTCGGTTGCGTTCGCTCGGATGGGAGCCGCGGATCGGTCTCCGGGAAGGAATCGCCGACACCTACCGCTGGTATCTCGAGAACGAGGCCTGAGCCTGGATCCACCGATGGGGTTGGTGCTGTGGGCGTGGCGTAGAACGAGAATGCCCTTCTGAGCAGGGAGGATCGGGATTGCGACGTCTCGATCATCCTGTCCAGGAAGGGCACCTCGTAAGTGAAACCTTCTCACACGATCCGGCCTGTTTTTGATGACCCGAACTTGGTGTCGACCGCGGGTCTGGTCCCGGTGCTGGCGCTGGCCGAGTCTGCGGGCCTGTACGACCTGTTGACGCGGTTGTCGGTGCCCTCGCCGAACACCGGGGCCAAGAGCGTCGCGGTCATCGGCGGGATGCTCGCCGGTGCCGACTCGATCGATGATCTGGACCTGCTTCGTCACGGCGGGATGCCACGGCTGTTCGCCGGGGTCCGGGCGCCCTCGACATTGGGCACGTTCCTGCGTTCGTTCACGCACGGACACGTCCAACAGCTCGACGCCATCGGCGGGGATCTCCTGGCAGGCCTGACCGCCAGGGTGCCTGGCGTGATCGCCGGCGCACAGGACCTCCAGGGATTCGCGTGCATCGATGTCGATGACACGATCCGAGAAGTCCACGGCTACGCCAAACAGGCTGCGGCCTACGGCTACAGCGGAGTACGCGGCCTGAACATCCAGCTCGCCACCGTGTGCACCCCGCTGGCCGCGCCCGTGATCGCCCGGGCCCGGCTGCGTAAAGGAAACACGGCCTCGGCCAAGGGCGTCGGCAGGCTGCTGGCCCAGGCCATCGGCACCGCCCGGGCCGCCGGAGTCAACGGACAGATCCTGTGCCGGGCCGACTCGGCCTACTACGGATGGGCATTCGTAGGGACCGCGATCCGCAAGAAGACGTGGTTCGGCGTCACCGCCAGGATGACCAAGACCGTGACCACCGCGATCACCAGCATCGACGAGGCGGCCTGGGTCGCGATCAAGTACCCCAACGCGATCTGGGAGGAGGACGAGCAGCGCTGGATCTCCGACGCCGAGGTCGCCGAGATCCCCTTCGTCGCATTCACCGGCCGCCGCAAGAGCCAGCACGTGCCCTGCCGACTGATCGTGCGCCGCGTCAAGCGACTCCAACCACCCGCACCCGATGGCAGCCAACAGGGCGAGCTGTTCGCGACGTACCGACACCACGCCTTCATTACCAACAGCACTCTGACCATGATCGAAGCCGACCAGCGCCACCGCGACCACGCGATCGTCGAACAAGTCATCGCCGAACTCAAGGACAACGCGCTGGCCCACCTACCCTCGGGCAAGTACGTAGCCAACGCCGCCTGGGTCTCCTGCGCAGTGATGGCCTTCAACCTCGCCCGCGCCGCCGCCACCGCGGCCGCTCTGCCCAAGGCCCGCTGGAGGAGCCTGCGACGCAAGATCATCCGCGTCGCCGCCCGGATCGCCTCCACCAGTCGTCGACTCGACCTGCACCTACCCACCCACTGGCCCTGGGCCAAGAACTGGCAAGCCCTGCACGCCGTCGCGACCGGACCACCACCCCCCGCAACGACCTGACCATCCAGCCCCCACGGGGCGCAACCCAAGACCACAAGTGGACGAGCCGGACAAGCCGGCAGATCAGCCACGCCCACAAGCCGAATCTCACCACGATCCACCAAAACCGCCGATCAAGAAATCACGATGGTGGATCCGGGCTGAGTGGGTGCCCGAGTCGGTGCCTGAGTCGGTGGGCCGACCGCGGAGTCCTGACCTGTCACGATGCTTCGCTACACTCGCCGATGAAGCGGGACGGCACCCGCCGACGTACCGACGTAAGGACAATCCGTGGCTCAACTCGAAGTCGAACTCGTCGCCGCCAACGGCAAGATCTGGGAGGGCTCGGCCCGCCAGGTGAGCGCGCGCGGGGTCGAGGGTGACCTCGGCATCCTCCCCGGGCACGTGCCGATGCTCACGGCGCTCGCCGAGGGCGAGATTCGCATCGACGGTGACGGTGGCGGCAAGACGATCGAGGTCGAGGGTGGATTCCTCTCGGTCGACCGCGATCGGGTCACGATCGTCACCGACTCGGTCAAGCACTCCTGACCTCGATCGCCGA
>JAKDLH010000079.1 GCA_030452945.1 Microlunatus sp.
ACAACACCACTACACCAAATAGCCATAGAATTAACGGCGACACGCTACTAGGCTGTGGTCATCATGCCGGCTCATATCCTGGTTGTCGATGGCGATCGCACCGTGGCGGAGGTGCTGATCGCCAACCTCCGGCAAGCCGGATACGGGGTCGAGTGGACTTCTGACGGCAGCAAGGCGTTTCAGCTGTGGCAAGGTAGGCGGCCGGACGTGGTGATCGCGGACCTGATGCTGCCGGGCCGGTCCGGGCTAGAGCTGGTGGACCGCCGCCGCAGCGAGGCCGATCGGGCTGCGGTGATCATCTTGTCGGCACGCATGGACGAAGACCGCCTGGTGGGTCTGGAAACCGGGGCAGACGACTACGTGATTAAACCGTTTTCACCGAGCGAGCTGGTGCAACGAGTCGAGGCGCTGCTGCGGCGAACCGAACGACTGGCGGAAACCCGGCTGGTGAACCGCAGGCTCCGGGTTGACGACTTGCTGCTCGACCTCGACTCGCGGACCGTCCAGCGAGGCAATCAGCTGCTGGCGCTGACCAGCCGGGAGTTCGACCTGCTGGCGTTCCTGGTCGCCCATCCGGGCCAGACCTTCAGCAAGGCCGAGCTGATGCAGCGGGTGTGGGGCTGGGAGTTCGCTGACACCTCGACGGTGAGCGTCCACGTACGCCGCGTACGCGAGAAGCTCGACGTGGATCCATCCGCCCCCCGGATCGTGCTGGCCGTCGGGCGGGCGGGTTACCAGGTATCCCCGAAGCTCGCGGCCGAGCCGCCGGAATCCGAACCCCGGCACGACAACCGGCAGGACACCGGAATCCGATGAGGGTGCTGGTGACCGGCGCGGCCGGTTTCATCGGGTCGGCGGTGCAGCGTCGGCTGGACGCCGCGGGCATCGCCAGCCGCGCGTTCGACCGGGCACTGGATCACAACGATGACATCTGCACCCTCGACCGCGTACGGGCGGCCACCCGGGGCTGCGACGCGATCATCCACCTGGCCGCGAAGGTCGGGTTGGGGGTGAGCGTCGCCGACCTCGACGACTACGTCCGGCACAACGATCTGGGCACCGCCGTGGTGTTGCGGGCGGCGGCCGAGGCCGGAGTCGCCCGAGTGGTCTACGCCTCGTCGATGGTGATCTACGGCGAGGGAGCGTATCGCTGCCCGGTCGACGGCCCGACCCGACCCGCGCCGCGCCGAGCCGCTGACCTGGCCGCCGGGATCTTCGATCCGCCCTGCTCGCGCTGCGGGTCGACCTTGGCGCCGGAACTGGTCGCCGAAGACGCCGAGCCGGACCCGCGCAACGTGTACGCGGCGACCAAGCTGCACGGCGAGCACCTGGCTGCCGCCTGGAGCCGGGAGACCGATGGGGTCGTCGCTGCTCTCCGCTTCCACAACGTGTACGGACCAGGTCTGCCGCGCGATACCCCGTACGCGGGAGTCGCGGCCCTGTTTGTCTCCCAGGTGGCGGCGGGGCGACCCGCCCAGGTGTACGAGGACGGCCGACAGCGCCGCGATTTCGTCCATGTGGACGACGTGGCCGCGGCCGTGGTGGCTGCGACGCGAGCCGAGCTGCCGACCGGTGTGACCCCGTTGAACATCGGCTCGGGCACCGTCACCACCATCGCGGAGATGGCCACCGCGATCACCGCTGTCACCGACGGGCCCGCTCCGATCGTGACCGGGCAGTACCGGCTCGGCGATGTCCGGCACGTCACCGCGGACAGCAGCCGGGCTCGGCACACACTGGGCTGGACCCCGCAGGTGTCACTGGCGGACGGCGTGGCGGGACTGGTCAACGAACAGGGCGGGAAAACTGCGTCAAGTTCAACTTGACGACAAAGCCTTCGTCAAGTCATCCTTGACGGTATGACCAACTATCCCCTCACCCTGTACGGCATTCGTGAACTGACCCCCGGATCGCGCTGGCGCGCCTTATACGAGGCCACCTGGCCGGCGTACCGAGCCTGGTACCTGAACCAGGGTCGCGCCGCTCGCCCCTCACTGCGTACCGCGGCCAGCAAGCTGGCCCAACACATGCCAGAGCTCTTGCCCACCTGGGCCAAGCTCGCTGAGCAGACCTGCTACGACGATCTCGCGGCCACGATGCTGACCCAGTGGGACGTGCCGGTGTTCGCCCCCGCGGCGTGCAGCCAGGTGACCACGGTGCATCCCGATCCGGCCCTGCTGCGCAACTACGACTACCGACCGGACCTGTTCGAGCAGGTCAGCATCTCCACCGACTACCTCCAGCCGGTGATCGGCACCGGTGACTGCCTGTGGGGTCTGCTTGACGGCATGAACGCCGCCGGGCTGGCCATCTCCCTCGCCTTTGGCGGCGAGCGCACCAGCCGGGAGGGCTTCGCCATTCCGCTGGTGGTGCGCTACCTGCTCGAAACCTGCCAGACCGTAACCGAGTCCCAGACCGCCCTGAGCAGACTCCCCGTGGCGATGGCTTACAACCTGACCATGATCGACCGCGCCGGTACGGTCCGAACAGCTCACCTGAGTCCTGGCCACCCAGCCGAATTCTCGGCTCAACCGGCCGCGACGAATCACCGCTGGCAGCAGCCGCTCGATCCCGAGCACGCCACCCGCTATCGGAGTGTGGAGAGGCTCACCTGCTTGACCGACCTGGTCGACGAGCGCGCGACCGCTGACACCCTCGCCGACCGACTCGTGGCGCCGCCCCTGCACGTCAGCGACTACACCGGTGGCTTCGGCACCCTCTACACCGCCGACTACCGGCCTGCCGAGCGCACCGTGACCTACCTCTGGCCGACCACCAGCTGGGTCCGGACCTTCGACTCGGCCGAGGACACCGTGGACGTGATGCTGCGCGACGCCTGAGAATGGACCACCATGGCCACCCCGTACGAGTTCGCAGACCGCACTGACGCCGAGCTGGACGCGGTGATCCGCGCCGCGATCGCCGAGCTGGCTGATCGCGGGACCACGTCGGCCTTCGCCACCTTGATCGAACTCAGCGCCTTGCTCGGCACCAGCCTCGGGGACGCGGCTCGACGGGTGGCCGAGACCGGCTCCTGGAGTCAGGTGGCCCAGGTCTCCGGCACCACGAAGCAGGCCGCCTGGTCGCGTTGGCGCTGAGGTCGCCCCACGTGAGAACCGCGCGGCAACCACAGGGACCTCCGGCGAATCGAGCGCCACCACCCGCTTTGCTGGTACCACCGCCAGGAAAGGTGGCAGGCTGCCGTGTTGAGACGCCCACACCTTGGCCGTCTCGTCGTCGATGCTCTCGGAGGTAGGCACCGGATGTTCTCCCGCATTGCCATCGTCAACCGTGGCGAAGCCGCGATGCGACTCATCCACGCGGTCCGAGATCTCAACGCCCAGTCAGATCTGAGCAACCAGTCAGATCTGAGCAACGAGTCAGATCTAAGCAATCGGTTGGGCCCCGACGGCGGCCGGATCGAGACGGTGGCTCTGCACACCTCGGCTGAACGGCGGGCCATGTTCGTCCGGGAGGCCGATTTCGCCTACGATCTCGGTCCGGCCACGAACCGGCCCTATCTCGACTACGACGTCCTGAAGAAAGCCCTGGTCGAGAGCGGAGCCGACGCCGCCTGGGTCGGCTGGGGGTTCGTGGCCGAGGACCCCGGGTTCGCCGACCTGTGCGCCCAGCTCGGGGTGAAGTTCATCGGCCCGAGCTCGGCGGCGATGCGCCAGCTCGGGGACAAGATCGGCGCGAAGCTGATCGCCGAGCAGGTCGGGGTGCCCGTTGCCCCGTGGAGTGGCGGTGGGGTGGACACGCTCGCCGACGCCAAGGCGGCCGCCGCTCGAATCGGCTATCCGTTGATGCTCAAGGCCACGGCTGGCGGAGGCGGGCGCGGCATCCGGATGATCGCCTCGGATCTGGAGCTCAGCGACGCCTACGAACGCACTCGGGACGAGGCGCAACGCGCTTTCGGCTCCGGAGTGGTGTTCCTGGAGCGTCTTGTCACCGGAGCCCGCCACGTCGAGGTTCAGATCATCGCCGACGAGCACGGCACCGCCTGGGCGCTGGGGGTACGCGACTGCTCGGTGCAGCGCCGTAACCAGAAGGTCGTCGAGGAGTCCGCGTCACCGGTCCTGGCTCCCGACCAGGTCACCGAACTCAAGGCGGCCGCCGAGCGGCTGGCCGTGGCTGTGAGCTACGCCGGGGCGGGAACGGTGGAGTTCCTCTACCACCCGACCGAGCGGTTCTTCGCGTTCCTCGAGGTCAACACCCGGCTGCAGGTCGAGCACCCGATCACCGAGGTCACCACCGGAACCGACCTGGTCAGATTGCAGATCCACGTGGCCGCCGGTGGACGGCTCGTCGGAGACCGACCGCTCGAGGTGGGCCACGCGATCGAGGCCAGACTCAACGCCGAGGACCCCGACCGTGACTTCGCACCGTCACCGGGACGCATCGCGGTGCTCGACCTGCCCTCGGGTCCGGGCATCCGGGTCGACACCGGGGTCGCGCAGGGCGACGAGATCCCCGCCGACTTCGACTCGATGATCGCCAAGATCATCGCGTCCGGACGCGACCGGGACACCGCCCTCGCCCGGCTGCGGCGGGCGATGGCCGAGACCACGGTGGTGGTCGAGGGTGGCGCGACCAACAAGAGCTTCGTGCTCGAGCTGCTGACCGCCCCCGAGATCATCGACGGTCGTGGTGGTCAGGCCTGGGCGGACACCGGCTGGATCGACCGGGCCCGGGCCCAGGGTGGGCTGGTGGCCCACCGACATTCCGGGGCGGCCCTGGTCGCAGCCGGCATCGAAGCCTACGAAAGCGAGGAGGCGCTCGAGCGGATCCGGCTGATCGAGACCGCTCGGGGTGGTCGTCCTCAGGTGCAGCACCGCACCGGCCACCCGATCGAGGTGAAGCTGCGCGGCGTCGCCTATCAGGTCACCGTGTTCCGGACCGGGCCGCAGCGGTTCCGGGTCGTCATCGCCTCGGGTTCGAGTCGGCACAGCGTCGACGCCGAGATCGACCGGATCGACGACTACGCCAGCCGGCTCACCCTCGGCGACCGTACGTACCGGTTGATCACCGCCAGCCACGGACCAGTCCAGCTGGTCGAGGTCGACGGCGTCACCCACCGGGTGAGTCTCGACGAGGGCGGGGTGCTTCGATCGCCCGCCCCCGCGCTCGTGGTCGCAACCCCCGCCGCCATCGGCCATGAGGTCGCCGCCGGGGCGCCGGTGCTGGTGCTGGAGTCGATGAAGATGGAGACGGTGCTGCCGGCCCCGTTCGCCGGGCGGGTGAAGGAGCTGGCGGTCTCCGTCGGCAGCCAGGTCGAGACCGGCTCCCCGCTGCTCCGGTTGGAGCCGGTCGACGACACCGACGACGCCGCGCCGGGCGGACCGGACGGGCCGTCCGTCGATCTCGACCTGCCGGACGCCGACACAGCCTCGCAGCGGCTGGCGGAGCGGGCCGAACAGCAGCGTCGTGATCTGTTCGCGGTGCTGATCGGATACGACCTCGATCCGCACGGCAACGGGCGCACTCTGGCCACCTACTTGGACGGGCGCGACCAGCTCCTCACCGAGCGCGAGTCACCGGTGCCGGGTGAGCTGGCGCTGCTGGAGGCGTTCGCCGACGTCGCCGAGCTGTCCCGCAACCGGCCCGCCGGTGAGGACCTGCGACTGGAGAACCAGGTGCACACCCCGCGTGAGCACTTCCACACGTTCCTGCAGAGCTTCGATCCCGAGCGCGGCGCGCTCCCGGAGGACTTCCGGGTCAAGCTCAGCCGGGTGCTGCGCCACTACGGCGTGACCGAGCTGACTCGCACCCCCGAGCTCGAGCAGGCCGTGTTCCGGATCTTCCTGGCCCAGCAGCGGTGGGACCCCGACATCCAACTGGTCACCGCCCTGCTGCAGCGCTGGATCGACGAGCCGACCCCGGGTCCGGTCGCCGAGCAGGCCGTCCGCGACGTCTTGGACCGTCTCGTCACCGCGACCCAGCGGCGGTTCCCCGTGGTCGGTGAGCTGGCGCGTAGCGTCCGTTTCCGGTGGTACGACCAGCCGCTGGTCGACGCGGAACGCCGCAACGTGCTCGACGCCGTCGACGAGGAGTTGGTCACCCTCACCGGGATGCCGGCCGGGCCCGAACGCACCGCCGGGATCGACAAGCTCGCCGGCAT
This sequence comes from Microlunatus sp., assembly GCA_030452945.1. GTDB lineage: Bacteria > Actinomycetota > Actinomycetes > Propionibacteriales > Propionibacteriaceae > Microlunatus. The sequence goes on from JAKDLH010000079.1 coordinate 6,122, forward strand.
CCCGGAGCGGATCGCCCGGTTCCTCGCCGAGCGGATCACCGAGGGCGAACTGCCCGCCGACGAGCCGATGCTGGCCGTGCTGATCAAACGACACTATCGGGAGTACGCCCTCCGGGACCTCCGCGAGCTGAGTGTGGCCGGTCGACCGTTCGCGGTCGCCGACTACACGACCGATCGTCAGCCCACCCATCTGGTCTCGACCATCGGGCGGTTCGACGAGCTGCGACCGGGCAGCAGTCTGGTCGATGCGCTGACCGCGCAAACCGCGGCCGCGCCGGCCGGTCACCGCAGCGTCGTCGACCTCTATCTCGCCTGGCCCGAGGTGCCCGAGTCCGCCGATCAGGCGTCGGCGGCGCTCGGGGACCGCCTGACCGGGCTCGGGCTCATCCCTGCCGGTGGTCGACTCACCACCGCCATCTGCTCGGCCGGTGCTCGGCGGGTCGGCTACTTCGTGTTCCGGCCTGCCGCCGCGACCGACCAACCGGACGAACATCTGGTCGAAGACCCGCTGGTCCGAGGGGTGCACCCGATGGTGGCCCGGCGACTCACTCTGGGTCGACTACGCAACTTCGAGGTGACTCGATTGGAAGCGCCGGACGACGTCCTGCTCTATCGGTGCGTCGCCCCCGGCAACGAGGCTGACCAGCGGCTGGTGGCGCTCTGCCAGGTTCGCCAGCTCGCCGTGATCCGGGACGCGGATGGCCGCGTCGTCGCCCTCCCGCACGCGGAACGAGCCATCTCGAAATGCCGGGAGGCGATTCGCCGGGTCCGGGCGGCCGCCGGCGCGGCCGGTACGCGGCTGGACACCAACTATGTGTGGGTCTACATCTGGCCGACCATCGATGCCGACCCCCAGGAGTTGACCGCGCTCCAGACACAGATCGCGCCGTTGACCACGGGGGCCGGGATCGAGGAGCTGCTGGTCGGCGGGACTTTAGTGATGCCGGACGGCTCCGAGCAGACCCTGGTGGCCGGCTTCCGCTATCAGCCGGGCACCGGGGTGGTGACTTCCCTGGGTGCGCCGCCGCTGCACCGGCTGGAGCCGCTCGACGACTACAGCCAGAAGGTCGTCCGCGCCCGACGACGAGGTGTGGTCTACCCCTACGAGCTGCAGGCGATGATCGCCGGGCCTGGCGGCACAGCCACCGAGTACGACCTGGATGCCGACGGCGTGCTGGTCCCCGTGATGAGACCGTACGGACTGAACCAGGCCGGCATCATCGCCGGGGTCATCTCCTCACCCACCGAACGGCACCCCGAGCCGATCACCCGGGTGCTGCTGTGCGGTGACCCGCTGCGCTCACTGGGAGCTGTGGCTGAGCCCGAGTGCACCCGCATCATCGCCGCGCTTGATCTCGCCGAGTCGATGAGGGTGCCGGTCGAGTGGTTCGCGCTGTCGGCCGGGGCCCGGATCTCGATGGACTCCGGCACCGAGAACATGGACTGGGTCGCCAGGGCGCTCAAGCGGATCGTCGAGTTCACCCAGTCGGGTGGCGAGATCAACGTCGTGGTGGCCGGCATCAACGTCGGCGCCCAGCCGTACTGGAACGCCGAAGCCACCATGCTGATGCACACCAGGGGCGTGTTGATCATGACTCCGGACAGCGCGATGGTGCTCACCGGCAAGCAGTCACTCGATTTCTCCGGAGGGGTGTCGGCCGAGGACAACTATGGCATCGGTGGCTACGACCGGGTGATGGGACCGAACGGGCAGGCGCAGTACTGGGCGCCCGATCTGGCCGGGGCGCGCGCGATCTTGATGGCGCACTACGACCACACCTGGGTGGTGCCGGGCGAGAGCGGTCCGCGTCGGGTCTCGACCAGTGACCCGCACGACCGCGACGTGACCACGTTCCCGCACAACCCCGCCGGTTCCGGGTTCACCACGGTCGGCGACATCTTCTCCCCCGCCACCAACCCGGACCGGAAGAAGGCGTTCGACATCCGTACGGTGATGGCCGCGATTACCGACCAAGATCACCGAACGCTGGAGCGGTGGTCCGGGATGGCCGACGCCGAGACCTCGGTGGTCTGGGACGCCCACCTCGGCGGATTGCCCGTGTGCGTGATCGGCATCGAGTCGAAATCCGTGCCCCGGTTAGGTTTCCCGCCTACCGACGGTCCCGACGTCTATACGGCCGGCACGCTGTTTCCGCGGTCATCGAAGAAGACGGCCCGGGCGATCAACAGCGCTAGCGGCAACCGGCCGGTGGTGGTGATCGCGAACCTGTCCGGCTTCGACGGCTCACCGGAGTCGATGCGCAAGCTCCAGCTCGAGTACGGCGCCGAGATCGGCCGGGCCATCGTCAACTTCGAGGGTCCGATCGTGTTCTGTGTCGTATCGCGCTATCACGGGGGCGCGTTCGTGGTGTTCTCCAAGGCGCTCAACCCGCAGATGACCGTGCTGGCGATCGAGGGTTCGTACGCCTCGGTGATCGGCGGGGCCCCGGCGGCCGCGGTGGTGTTTGCCCGAGACGTCGATGCGCGGACGGCCCGCGACCCGAGGGTGGTCGAGCTGGAGGGCCGGCTGGCCGGGGTGTCCGGGGCCGAGCGCGCCGGCCTGGCCACCGAGCTCGCAGATCTGCGTCGCGACGTGCGCGCCGAGAAGCTCGGTGAGGTCGCCACGGAGTTCGACCGGGTGCACAACATCCACCGGGCCGTGGAGGTCGGCTCGGTCAACGAGGTGATCGCCGGGTCGCAGCTGCGACCGAAGATCATTGCCGCGTTGGAGCACGGACTCGGTCTCAGCTGAGGCGCGTACGCGGTTGCCCAGTGGTCATCTACACCAAGTTGCTGATCCTCAAGGAAGCGCGAACCAGACGATGACGGAACGATCCGGCGAGTCGTGCCGCAGCATGCCGTCCGCCGCCATCCGCGCCGTCGGCATGGCGCGCTCGCTCGCGACCTACTACGGACCGTTCTGGCGGGGCGGGCGGCTGGCGGCGTTCTACCGGCAGTTCCTGGCTCCCGGTGACCTGGCCTTCGACCTCGGCTCCCACGTCGGAAACCGGGTGCACGCCTTTCGCCGACTTGGCGCCCACGTGGTGGCGGTCGAGCCGCAGCCTGACTTCCTCACCGTGCTGCGGCTGCTCTACGGTCGCGACACCGCCGTGCGGATCGAGCCGTGCGGGGTGGCCGCCACGCCCGGCGTCGCCAAGTTGCACCTCAGCACCCGTACGCCCACCGTGTCGAGCTTCGCCCAGAGCTGGATAGAAGACGTCCGAGCCGACGACAGTTTCCGACGGGTGCGGTGGGATCGGGTCGTGCCCGTCGCATTGATCACCCTGGACGAGCTCATCGCTCGGCACGGGGAGCCGCAGTTCGTCAAAATCGATGTCGAGGGCTATGAGCTGGAGGTGCTCCGCGGTCTCAGCCGAGGCCTGGCCGCGCTGTCGTTCGAGTACCTCCCGGTAGCCGCCGGTCGGGCGATCGCCTGCGTCGACCGGCTCGGCGATCTCGGCGACTACCGGTTCCGTCGCTCCCGGGTCGAAACGCACCGTTGGGCCGACCCGACCTGGCTGGCGCCCGAGGCCATGATCACCGCGCTGCGGTCCCTGCCCGACAGCCGGTCCGGGGACGTCTACGCCGTTCGGCGCGATCGGCGCGCGGAGTGAGCGTGGGATGGATGACAAACGCGTGGCTCGTCCGGGATCGAGACCTCGACACGCCGTGCGGTCACGGTTGAACCCCTGGTTTGGCAGTTCCGCGGAGGAGAAGCCGGATGTCGGGGACCGGTTCGCTGGATCACTCCGCCACCAGCGCGGTGAGGGCGGTCCGCGCGCAGGACTCCCATGTAGTCAGCGTCTCGCGGCGTTGCCTGGCTGTGGTGCGCCAAATCCGCCGCAAGTCCGAGTCGTTCAGCCAGCGGCGCAAGACCCCGGCCAGGGCGACAGGATCACCGGCCGGCACGACTGCTCCGGGCGTGGTGCCGTCGATAGCGCCAAGCGCCTCCACCGCTCCGGTCCCGGCGCAGACGACGGCGGGGATCCCGCGGGAGAGAGCCTCGACCACCACCATGCCGTACGTCTCCGAGCGGGACGTCAGCACGAGCAGATCGGTGGCTTCCCACTCCTGATCCAGGTCGGAGCCGACCAGCGGACCGGTGAGGGTCACGCGATGATCGAGTTGGAGCCGTCGGATGGCCGCGTGCACGGCCGCCGTGTAGTCCGGGTGCACCCGATCCCCACCGACGACGCGGGCTGTCCACGGCAGGTCCGCGATCCTGCCCAGCGCCTCGACCAGACCAAGTTGGTCCTTGGTCGCGGTCACCGACCCGAGCGACAGCAGCCGAGCGGCTCCCGGGCTTCCCGCCGCCAATGGAGCCGGCACCACTCCGGGGCGGGCGACTACGACGTCGGCCGTCCGATAGCGCCGGCGGAGGTCGTCCGCCGCCCACCGGCTAGTGGCAATCACCCGGCCCGCCGCCTGCAGAGCCGTGGCTTGGAGCGCGCGATAGCGCTCCCGGTCTTCGGTCGACAGGCCGACCTCGGTCGACAGCAGACTGTGCAGCAGGATGGTCAGCGGCTGTCCCCGGTCGGCGGCCGCGACCACCAGGTCCGGTACGCCGTAGGCCACGATGCTGTCCACCAGCCAAGGGATAGGCGACTCCAGCGCCGCGGCCACCTCATCTCGGTGCCGGTGGGCGTCGGCCGGCCACGTCCCGGGTGCGTGGTGTCGGTGAACGTCGACCCCTAGTGCGCGCAGAGCCTCGGTCAAGCGGTCGTCGTACACGTTCCCGCCGGTCGGCACTGGGCTGCTCCAGGTGAGGAACCCGACGGTCGGGATCGGGTTCCTGAGCTTCACGCGTTTCTCCTATGTCAAGCCGCTGCCGGAAGGCAAGTCGCGGCGGCTGTTGGACGACACCTGGGGTGAGCACGTCGTAGCGGGGCGGCGACGTTGTCGGTGATGACGTCCACCGGCCCGTCGGGCGGGCGGGCCCTGGTTGGTGTGCGACGACAATTCGATCACGTTGGTGGAAGCGCAACGGCCCTCCCCATTCCTTGGCCGGAAGGGAGGGCCGTTCCTTGGTGCAGTGGAGGCACCCGTGATCATGGTAGGTACGGATTCGGCCGAGGTCGAGCGGCGGCTGTCGGCGGGTGAGCTGGTGTGCCCGTGTGGCGGCGACCTGGCACCGTGGGGCTATGCCCGGGCGAGGGCGGTTCGCGGGGCCGGGATGCTGCGGCCGCGCCGGGTCCGCTGCGTCGGCTGCCGGGTGACGCATGTGCTGTTGTCCGTCGCGTGCCTGCTGCGACGGGCCGACGCCGTCGAGGTGATCGGCGCCGCGGTGCGGGCGAAGGCTGCCGGGGCGGGGCATCGACCGATCGCGGTGCGGCTGGACCGGCCGGCGTCCACGGTCCGGGGCTGGCTGCGCTCGTTCACCCGGAACGCGGAGGCGACGCGGTCGATGTTCACCACGGTGCTGGCACAGCTTGATCCGCTGCACGGTCCGATCGGCCCGGCCGGGTCGGCGTTCGCTGATGCGGTCGAGGCGATCGGCGCAGTCGTGGCCTCCGCGCGTCGTCGGCTCGGGATGGTGGGTGCGGTGTCGCC
>JAKDLH010000080.1 GCA_030452945.1 Microlunatus sp.
CCTGGGTGTAGATCTCGACCCGGTGACCGTCGGGATCGCGCAAGTACAGGTAGAACGCGTTGGACACCCCGTGCCGGCCGGGACCCCGCTCGATCGCGTCGGAGCGGCGCAGCGCGCCGAGCTTGTCGCAGATCGCCAGGATGTTGTGCTTCTCGTGCGTGGCGAAGGCGATGTGGTGCATCCGGGGGCCGTCGCCCCCGGTCATGGCCGTGTCGTGCACGGTGGGCTTGCGCCGCATCCAGGCCGCGTAGGTGGTGCCTTCGCTGTCCTGAATGTCCTCGGTGACCCGGAAGCCGAGATCCTCCATGTAGGCCACGGCTCGCGGCACGTCCGGGGTGACCTGGTTGAAGTGGTCCAGCCGCACCAGCGAGCCCGGGGTATAGAGGTCGTAGCGCCACGCGAGGCGCTCGACGTGCTCGACGTCGTAGAAGAACTCGTACGGGAACCCCAGCGGGTCCTCCACTCGCACCGAGTCGCCGATGCCCTTGGTGAACCCCTGTTCGCGGCGCTCCACCCGACAGCCGAGTTCGGAGTAGAACGCGACGGCGGCGTCCAGGTCCTCCGGCGACCGGACGCGATAGGAGAAAGCGGCGACCGCCGCGACCGGGCCCTTGCGCAACACGAGGTTGTGGTGGATGAACTCCTCCATCGGTCGCAGATAGACCGCATTCTCGTCCTCCTCGGTGACGACCAGGTCGAGCACATCGACATAGAACGCGCGAGAGGCGGCGAGATCGGTGACCACGACCTCCATGTACGCGCAGCGCAGCACGTCCGGCGGCGGGGCCTGTGGCGTGGGAACCGGGTCGCTCGCGCGGATCGGGTCGGCGTCGGTGACGACGGGCTCGGAGGAATCGGGGGTGATGGTGGTCATCTCAGCGTCCTTGCTGTGGTTGGGGTCGAGCGCGACTGGGGTGACGGGTCGAGGCCGGCTCAGCCGTCCTCGTTCTCCGCGGCTTCGGCGATCTCTTCGTGCGGGGGCGTCGGGCTCTTGCCGAAGGTGGGATTGTGCACCTCACCCAAGGTGATGTGCACCGCTTGCTGATCGGTGTAGAAGTCGATCGATCGATAGCCGCCCTCATGGCCCAGACCGGACGCCTTCACGCCGCCGAACGGGGTGCGCAGGTCGCGCACGTTGTTGGAGTTCAGCCACACCATCCCGGCCTCGACCGACTGCGCGAAGTTGTGCGCCCGCTTGAGGTCGTTGGTCCAGATGTAGGCGGCCAGGCCGTACTGGGTGTTGTTGGCCAGGGCCAGCGCGTCGGCGTCGGTGTCGAACGGGGTGATCGCCACCACCGGGCCGAAGATCTCCTCCTGGAAGATCCGCGCCTCGGGAGAGACGTCGGCGAACACGGTGGGGGCGACGAAGTTGCCGGTGTCGAACCCGTCCGGTCGGCCGCCCCCGGCCACCAGGCGGGCCTCGGACTTACCGATCTCGACGTAGCTCATCACCTTGTCGTAGTGCTCGGGATGGACCAGGGCCCCGACCTCGGTGGCCGGGTCGTGTGGATAGCCCACCACCACGCGCTGCGCCTGGGCGGCGTACCGCTCGACGAACTCGTCGTACACCTCGCGCTGGACCAGGATGCGGCTGCCCGCGGTGCAGCGCTCGCCATTGAGGGAAAACACCCCGAAGACGGTGGCGTCGATGGCGGTGTCGAGGTCGGCGTCGGCGAAGACGACCGCCGGCGACTTGCCGCCGAGCTCCATGGAGAGGCCCTTCAAGAAAGGTGCCGCGTTGGCGAAGATGAGCTGGCCGGTGCTGCTCTCCCCAGTGAAGGAGATCAGCGGCACGTCAGGATGCTTGACCAGCGCGTCACCGGCGTCCTCGCCGAAGCCGTTGACCAGGTTGAACACCCCGGTGGGCAGGCCAGCCTCCTCGAAGATGCCGGCCCACAGTGAGGCCGACAGCGGGGTGAACTCGGCCGGCTTGAGCACCACCGTGTTGCCGGTGGCCAGCGCCGGTCCCAGCTTCCACGACTCAAGCATGAACGGGGTGTTCCAGGGAGTGATCAGTCCGGCCACGCCGATCGGCTTGCGGTTGACGTAGTTGATCTGCCGACCGGGCACCTTGTAGGTGTCGTCGGCCTGGGCCACGATCAGGTCAGCGAAGAACCGGAAGTTCTCCGCGGCGCGACGGGCCTGGCCCAGCGCCTGGGTGATCGGCAGTCCGGAGTCGAACGACTCGAGCTCAGCGAGCCGAGTGTCGCGAGACTCCACGATGGTGGCGATCCTGTGCAGGATCCGCGACCGCTCCCGAGGCAGCATCCGCGGCCACGGTCCGTCGTCGAAGGCCCGCTTGGCCGCCGCCACCGCCAGGTCGATGTCGGCCTTCTTGCCGGCGGCCGCCTGCAGGTAGGTCTGATTGCTGACCGGGTCGAGCACGTCGAAGGTGTCGCCGTCGGTGGAGTCGACGAACTGGCCGTCAATGTAGTGCTGGATCCGGCTGCTCAGATCGGCGGGGACGTGGCGGGCGGTGGTCGCGGTGGCGGTCTCGGTCATCGTGCGTCCTTCGGTCGGGGTCAGGCGGGAACGGAGTCGGGGTGGCGGGCGGCGAGGAAGGCTTCCAGCGTTCGCCAGCGATGGTGGCGGGCGGCCAGCTCGATCTCGGTCGGATCGGCCTGGTCGCGGATCAGGTCGAGGATCTCGGCGTGCTCGGCCACCGAGTCGCGTGCTCGCTGGGGCACGAAGGCGAAGGTGGAGTCGCGCAGGCCGGACAGTCGGGTCCAGCCGCGGTGCACCAGCTCGAGCAGATGCGGGTTGGGACACCGCTGGTACAACACCGAATGGAACTGCTGATTCAAGGCGGTGAACGTGGGCGGGTCGAAGTCGTCGAGCATCCCGCTCAGCTGCTGATTGACCAGCTCGGCGCGGTCCAGATCGGTCGGCGTAAGCAGTGCCGCCGACAGCGCCGTCGCGGCCCCCTCGACGACCCCGAGAGTCTGCATGGTGAAGACGTACTCGTCCTCGTCCACCAGGGCCACCTGCGCGCCGACGTTGCGCTCGAACGTGACCAGCCCCTCCGCCTCCAGTCGGCGGATCGCCTCCCGGACCGGCACAACGCTCATGCCCAGGCTGTTGGCGATGGTGCCGAGCACCAGCCGACGGCCCGGGGCATAGTCGTGGTTGGCGATCCGGTCATGAAGCCACTCGTACGCTCGCTGGGACTTGCTCCGGTCGGCGGAGGACAGCGCGTCGACGCTCATCATCGATGCTCGGTTTGATGATCGCTTCGAGCGGTGTAGCGAGCCCGCCAGTCGGCGTTCATCGGGAACAGCCCGTCGACCGGATGCCCGGCCGCGACCTGCTCGGCGATCCAGCCGTCCTCGTCTTCTTGGGCCAAGGCCGCGTCAACGATCTCCTCAGCCAGATCCGGGGGAAGGACGATGACCCCGTCGCGGTCGCCGACGATGATGTCGCCGGGCTGGACCGTCGTGCCGCCGCAGCCGATCGTCACGTCGTAGTCCCAGGGCACGTGCTTGCGGCCCAGGACGGCCGGATGCGCACCGTTGGCGAACACCGGCAAGCCGACCGCGGCGACCGCGTCGTAGTCGCGCACGCCGCCGTCGGTAACGATGCCGGCCGCGCCCCCCGCTTGGGCCCGGATCGCGAGGATGTCGCCGAGCGTTCCCGAGCCGGTTTCGCCACGGGCCTCGATCACGATGACCTCACCCTCGCGAACGGCGTCGAACGTGCGCTTCTGCGCGTTGTAGCCGCCGCCATGGGTGCTGAACAGATCCTCCCGGCTGGGGACGAAACGCAATGTCTTTGCCACCCCGACCAGCTTGGCCGTCGGGTGCATCGGCCGTACGCCGTCGATCGTGACGTTGTTCAACCCGCGCTTACGCAGCTGTGAGGACAGACCGGCGACCGGGCAGCGGACAAGTTTGTCGCGCAGTGTCTCGTCGAGCCCGCGCTCGGGCTCGGCGTCGGCGATCGGGTCGAGGTCGGTGGCGGCGCGAGAGCCCCACGCCTCCGTCCGCTGAGTGTCGTCGACCGCGGGCAGCGAGCCCAGGTCAGCCTCGAACGCGACCTCGCCCTGGACGACGGTGGTCACCAGCCGACCCGACGTCGGCTCGTTCGGCGCGGCGGGTGCGTCCACTTCGACCTCGATGACGTCGCCGGGGACGACGACCGAGGATCCGGCCGGGGTTCCGGTGAGGACGAGATCGCCCGGCTCCAGGGTGAAGTGCTGGGACAGATCCGCGACCATCTGGGCGAAGGAGAAGAGCAGCCCAGCACTCGTGTCGTCTTGGGCCAGTTCGCCGTTGACCCAGGTCCGCAGCCGAAGCGCGTCCGGATCGATCACGCGGGCGTCGATCAGCGCCGGCCCGACCGGGGTGAAGCCGTCACCGCCCTTGGAGCGGACGTTGGATCCTTTGTCGTTGGCGCGCAGGTCGTACAGTCCGAAGTCGTTGGCCGCGGTGACCCAGGCCACGTGTGCCCAGGCGTCAGCCAGCGGCACCCGGCGGGCGGCGGTGCCGATCACCAGGGCGATCTCTCCCTCGAAGGCGAGCAACTCCGTGCCTTCGGGTCGTTCGATCATCGAGCCGGAGCACGCGAGCGAGCTGGACGGCTTGAAGAAGTACGACGGATCGCTGGGACGTCGCCCACGCTGATCGGCCCGAGACGCATAGCTGAGGTGGATTGCGATGATCTTGCCGGGTCGACAGGGGAGATGAGCAAAGCGCGGGTCGGCCGCTGTGGTTGGGTCGGCAGATCCGATCGGTTGAGCGTCGGTGGTGTCAGTCATGAGCTTCCTTGCTCTTGGCGTTCTGGCAAGAATCGTATACGATCTCTTCGCACCGGGCAAGGTGCCCATGGGACAACTTGCCATACAGTGGAATCAGCACGACAAAGGAGTCAACGCACGATGTCCACCCCTACGTCGCCTCCCAGCCCGCCGGGCCGCCGGACCGCCGGAACCTCATCCCGGAATCCGGCCGCTGGGCCGATGACCACACTCGCCGAACAGCGCCGTGTCGTATTCGCGACCATGGTTGGCACCACCGTGGAGTGGTACGACTTCTTCATCTACGCCGCGGCCGCCGGACTGGTGTTCAATAAGATCTTCTTCGGCCCGCTCGGCGCCCAGCAGGCGCTGCTGCTGTCCTTCGCCACCGTGGGAGTCAGCTTCCTGTTCCGCCCGCTGGGTGCGTTCCTGGCCGGTCACTTCGGTGACAAGTACGGCCGCCGCGTCGTCTTGGTCATCACGCTGCTGCTGATGGGTGGTGCGACCACGCTGATCGGCGTGCTGCCGCCTTACGCCCAGATCGGTGTCGCGGCGCCGATCCTGCTGATCTTGCTGCGGGTTCTGCAAGGGACCTCGGCCGGTGGTGAGTGGGGCGGCGCGGTGCTGATGGCCGTCGAGCACGCCCCCGACACCAAGCGCGGCCTGTTCGGCGCCTCGCCGCAGATTGGGGTCCCGCTCGGCCTGCTGCTGGCCTCCGGCGTGATGGCTTTGATGGCCGTGATCGCACCCGGCGACGCATTCCTGGCCTGGGGCTGGCGCGTCCCGTTCCTGCTCTCGGTCGTCTTGATCGGCGTGGGCTACTGGGTGCGGCGTCGCGTCCAGGAGAGCCCGGTCTTCGCCGAGATGGCCGAGCGCGCCGAGCAGACGCAGATGCCGATCGTGCAGCTGTTCAAAAAGCATGCCGTCCTCGTGGTGGTGGCCGCCCTGGTTTTCGCCGGCAACAACGCGGTCGGCTACATGACCACCGGCGGGTACATCCAGAACTACGCCACCAACCCGGCGGGACCGGTCGGCCTCGAGCGTGCGCTGGTGTTGTGGGCGGTCGCCGGCTCAGCGATCACCTGGTTGTGCTCGACCCTTTTCGCCGGCTGGATCTCCGATAAGCTCGGTCGCCGCCGGACCTATCTCATCGGCTGGATCCTGCAGCTGATCGGCGTGTTCACGCTCTTCCCGCTGGTCAACACGGGCAGCATCTGGATGCTGTTCTGGGGCCTGGTGATCCTCACCATCGGACTCGGCTTCACCTACGGGCCGCAGGCCGCGCTCTACGCCGAGCTGTTCCCGGCCTCGATCCGCTTCTCCGGTGTCTCGATCTCGTACGCGATCGGGGCGATCGTGGGCGGAGCGTTCGCGCCGACGATCGCCACCGCGCTGGTCGGGGCCACCGGCACCACCTGGTCGGTGACCTGGTATCTGGCCGGCATGACCCTGATCGGACTGGCCGCGACGCTGCTGCTGCGCGACCGCTCGCACATTCCGCTGGGCCCGGAGCACCAGGCCGAACAGGAGATCAGCCCGATCCACGGACTGGCCAAGGCATGACCGGCGCGCTCTGGCCCGCCCTGGAGAGAATGGAGTTCTGATGCAGTTCCATCACCACGGATACGTATCCGGCGACCCGCGCGTCGGCCCGGCGGCGGGAACCGGACTGAACCGGCCGGTCGAACTGCCGGAGGACGTCGACGTCTTGATCATCGGGACGGGACCGGCCGGCATGATTCTCGCCGCACAGCTGAGCCAGTTCCCCGACATCACGACCCGGATCGTCGAGCGTCGCGACGGTCGGCTGGTGATCGGGCAGGCCGACGGCATCCAGGCCCGCAGCGTGGAGACCTTTCAGGCGTTCGGCTTCGCCGAGCAGATCACCCAGGAGGCGTACCAGATCTGTGGGATGAACTTCTGGTCTCCCGATCCGGCCGATCCGGACAAGATCATCCGCAGCGGGCGGACGGTGGACGATCCGACCGGGATCAGCGAGTTCCCGCACCTGATCGTCAACCAGGCGCGGGTGCTGGACTACTTCGCCGAGGCGGCGGTGAACGGGCCGGCTCGCATCACCCCTGACTACGGACTGGAGTTCATCGGTCTGGAGCGAGACGACGAGGAAGAGTATCCGGTCAACGTCACACTGCGGGTGACCGCCGGTGCCGACGCGGGCGCCGAGCGGCAGGTACGGGCCAAGTACGTCGTCGGGTGCGATGGCGCGCGCAGTCCGGTCCGAGACTCGATCGGTCGCAAACTCGTCGGTGACGTGGCCTTCCACGCCTGGGCGGTGATGGACGTGCTGGCGGTCACCGACTTCCCCGACATCCGCACCAAGTGCGCGATCCAGTCGCGGCACGGCAGCATCTTGCACATCCCCCGCGAAGGCGGCTACCTGTTCCGCATGTACGTCGATCTCGGCGACGTCACGCCTGAGGACAAGGGCGCGATCCGCGCCACCACCGTCGAAACGGCGGTCGTCAAAGCCAACGAGATCCTGCACCCGTACACGCTCGAGGCGAGGAACGTCGCCTGGTACAGCGTCTACGAGGTCGGTCACCGGCTCACCGACAAGTTCGACGACGTGCCCGTCGGCAGTGACCGGCACCCGCGCGTCTTCATTACCGGTGACGCCTGCCACACCCACAGCGCCAAAGCCGGGCAGGGCATGAACGTGTCGATGCAGGACGGCTTCAACCTGGGTTGGAAGCTGGGCTACGTGCTCACCGGCCGCAGCCCGGCGACGCTGCTGGACACGTACTCGGCCGAGCGGCAGGTCATCGCCAAGAACCTCATCGACTTCGACAAAGAGTGGTCGAGCATGATGGCCAAGAAGCCCGAGGAGTTCGAGAACCCGGCCGCCCTCGGTGACTTCTACGTGAAGACCGCCGAGTTCCCCGCCGGATTCATGACCGAGTACCCGCCGTCGATGCTGATCGGGGAGGCGACGCACCAGGCGCTGGCCGCCGGCTTCCCCATCGGCAAGCGGTTCAAATCGGCCCCGGTTCGCCGGGTCGCTGACGAGAAGCCGATCCAACTGGGCCACCACCACCGTGCGGACGGTCGGTGGCGCATTTACGCCTTCGCCGACGATGCGGCCACCGACTCGACGACGCTGGCGGAGTGGGCTCACTGGCTGGCGGCGTCGTCGGATTCACCGGTCGCGGCGTACACCCCGCCCGGCAGCGATCTGGACAGCGTGTTCGATGTCAAGGTCGTCTATCCGCGACTGCACACCGAGGTCGACATCACCAGCGTTCCGCCGGTGTTTTTCCCGCGCAGCGGTCCGTTCCAGTTAATTGACTACGAGAAGGTGTACGCGGTCGAGCCCGAGCACGACATCTTCGACCTGCGCGGCATCGACCGAGCCTCGGGCTGCGTGGTCGTCGTTCGTCCAGACCAGTACGTCGCTCATGTCCTCCCGCTCAGCGCGACCGACGAGCTCGCCGCGTTCTTCGCGAGCAACATGCTCGCTGCCGACCAGATGCCTGGCACGACAAGGTCTGATTCCGAGCAACTCGTCCGATAGGCAAAGTTGCTATTGCCATGCCGGCCCCGGCGCACATGAAAAAGCCCGAAGGAGACGAAGATGTCTGATCCCACCTCTGACCCTGCCGAGACCGCTGTGGTCGAGCCCGGTGCCGAGAGCACCTACGACGGCACCGACGAGACCACGCTGCTGGATCGAGTACAAGCACCAGGGGGTGAGGGGCGCGAGATTCTCGATGCCGCGACCCGCGAGGTCATCGGCCGGGCACCGGTGCACACGGTTGCCGACCTGAATGACGCGATCGCTCGCGCCAAGGCCGCGCAGCCCGGCTGGGAGCGTCTTGGACACCAGCAGCGCAGCGCCGCGTTGGAGCTGGCCGCGGACGCGGTCGACGCGAACGCCGAAGCCCTCGCCCGGTTGCTCTCTCGTGAGCAGGGCAAGCCGCTCAACGGTCCCAACGCCCGCTTCGAGATCGGGGCGTGCTCGGCGTGGCTGCGCACCGCGGCCGCGACGACGCTCGACCCCGAGGTCGTCGTAGACGACGGCGAGACGCACGCCGAGCTGATCTACCGGGCGGTCGGGGTGGTCGGTGCGATCGGGCCGTGGAACTGGCCGCTGATGATCGGGATCTGGCAGATCGCGCCCGCCTTGCGGATGGGCAACGCCATCGTGATCAAACCGAGCGAGCACACCCCGCTCAGCGTCCTGGCACTGCTGTCAGTCATGAACCAGGTACTGCCACCCGATGTCCTGACCGGTGTCTCCGGCGACCGAGAGGGCGGCGCACGCCTGGCATCGCACCCAGACGTCGACAAGATCATGTTCACGGGCTCAACGGCCACCGGTCGCAAGATCATCGAGGCGTCGGCGGAGAACCTGGCCCGACTCACCCTGGAGCTCGGCGGCAACGACGCGGGCATCGTGCTGCCCGGCACTGACCCGAAGGCGATCGCTCAGGACCTCTTCTGGGGTGCGTTCATCAATACCGGGCAGACCTGCGCGGCCCTCAAGCGTCTGTACGTGCATGATTCCGTCTACGACCAGGTCGTCTCCGAACTGGCTCTGGTCGCCGAGCAGAGCCCGATGGGCAATGGACTGGACGAGAACAATGTGCTCGGCCCGCTGCAGAACCCGCAGCAGTTCGACGTCGTGTCCCGGCTGGTCGAGGACGCCAAGGCCAACGGCGGCCGGATTGTCACCGGCGGCGCCCCGGCCTCGGATCTCGGCGAACTCTTCTACCCGATCACGATCGTCGCGGACGTCGTCGACGGCGTCGCCCTGGTCGACGAGGAACAGTTCGGGCCGGCCCTGCCGATCATCAGGTACTCCGACGTCGAGGACGCCATCGCCAGCGCCAACCGACTCGACCTGGGACTGGGCGCCTCAGTCTGGTCAAGCGACCGGGACGAGGCGCGCAAGGTCGCGGCCCGGATCGAAGCCGGCACCGTGTGGATCAACTCTCACGGCGGCGTCCATCCGATGATCCCGTTCGGCGGTGTCAAGGCCTCCGGCTACGGCCTCGAGTTCGGCGTCGAGGGTCTGAAGGCCGTAGCCGTCCCCCAGGTCATCAACGGCTAGCAGGTAGGAGCAAGTCGGCACCGCCTGTTCTTCCAGATCACCTCAACTGGTGCACGTAGGCCTACCTATCTATTCACCGCGCGATCGTGGTCGCGGAGGTAAAGTCAGCCGACTGGAACCGAGCGAGGTCGAACGGCGAGACGTCATGCCGCTCGCACACCCCGGACCGGACTAGGTCACTTAAGATCCGCCCGCTCGCGGGTGCGGTACCAAAACCGTGCCCGCTGGACCCGCCGCCGACGACCAGCCCTTCGATCGCAGAAACACAAGACAGGACCGGCAGGTTGTCCGGAGTGCCGTCGACATAGCCAGCCCAAGACCGTGCGACCGGGACGTCGGTGAGCTCCGGATAGATCTTGCCCAGCGCCTCGAAGCTGCGCTTCACGCTGCGTGCGTTCACCGTTGGCTCCCATCCGGCGTAACGGGCCTGTGAGCCCAGCCGAGTTCGCAGATCGCGGAAAGCAGCCTTGCCGACGCTCAATCGGAAGGTCTGTCGGTTGTGCCTGAAAGTCGACAAGAAGTGGCCGACGTTATTCAACGCTGAAGGCATGACGTCGATGTCGGCACGGCTGCTCCCGGCGAACAGCAGCCCGCCGTTTTGGGTCCGACGGAATGACACGTCGCGCGACCAAACGGTCGGAATGTCTGGGAAGCCGTCGACGGGGCCGGTTTCCGCCGCCGTCAGGCGCACCCATTGCAACGGCAGATTGATGCCGAGGTCGGCCAGCAATCGCCGGGTCCATACGCCCGCCGCGATCACCACCGATTCGGTCGCGATCATGCCTTGCTGGGTGGCGACCCCAATGACCTTCCCGCGGCGCACCAGAATCGAGTGAGCCACCGTATCCGGCAGAATGACTGCGCCGAGACGCCCGGCCATCGCTGCTGTCGCCTGCGTCGCCAGAACCGGATCGACCTGACCGTCTGTGGGTGTGTACGTGGCCGCCAGCCAGTCGCCGCGGGAGCCCGGCAGCAACGTCGAAATGGCCTCGGGCTGCAGGATCTCGACCGGGATGTCGTGGGCGCGACCCTTGACTGCCCAATCGCGGTACCACCCCACGTCCTGTGGATTCTCCAACAGTCGTAAATTGCCGCTCTCTCGCCAGCCGATGTTCGAACCGGTGTACTCCTCGAAACTCGCCCAGGTGTCTCGGGCCTCCACCATGAGAGGGATCTCCGCGTCAGCACGGCCCTGCTGGCGGATGTAGCCCCAGTTGCGGGAGGACTGCTCGTTGCCGATAGCGCCTTTCTCCACGACGACGGGTCTTATGCCGCTCTTGGCCAGCTCGAGGGCCGTCATGCAGCCGACGATGCCGCCACCGATCACCACCACATCGGCGCCCGATCGCGGCCCTGGCGTGATCATCGTGCGGGGCTTCGTAGTCTTCCTCTCGGTGTCTGACATAGTCACTTCCTCGTTCGCAGATGATGTGTGACGCCGTTCCGGACTGTTCGCGGCCGGTCCCGTGACAACTCGCTGAGCCCGCTTCCTGGGCCAGGGAGTCATCGCAGATTCAGATGTCCTAGGACAGTGCAGGCTTCTCCCAGAGCAACAGCTCGGTACCGATGTTGTCCCGGACCGCGTTCTGGTAAACCTTTGTCGCCCAAGCCACGTCCTCGACCGGCATGCCGCCGACCGAGAACAGTACGACCTGATCTGGGTTTCTGCGTCCGGTGATTTCCCCGGCGATGACCCGGCCGACGTCAACGATCTCGCCCTCGTCGAGCTCACCGGCTTCGATCTTGTCCATAAAGTAGTTGCCGATGAGGCCGGCCGCCGCGTGGTGCGGCGCCGGCAACTCTTCGGCCCACGCCTCATACAGACCCCAGTGGTCCACGGCCTTGAGCACATCCTCTGCC
>JAKDLH010000081.1 GCA_030452945.1 Microlunatus sp.
ACCAAGGTCGGCGTCTACGCGATCATCCGCACTCAAACACTGCTCTTCAACGAGGCGAAGCTGTCCAGTCTGTTGATGTGGGCGGCGCTGCTCACCATGATCATCGGCATCCTCGGCGCGATTGCGCAGTCCGAGATCAAGCGGATGTTGTCCTTCACTCTGGTCAGTCACATCGGCTACATGATCTTCGGGGTGGCGTTGGCCACCCAGGCGGGGTTCGCCGGGGCGATCTTCTACACCGTGCACCACATCACCATCCAGACGACCCTGTTCCTGGTCGTCGGGCTGATCGAGCGTCGAGGCGGCACCACGTCGCTGAATCAGCTCGGTGGGCTGGCCGCACTATCCCCGGTGCTCGGCGTGCTGTTCTTCGTGCCGGCGATGAATTTGGCCGGCATCCCGCCGCTCTCCGGCTTCGTCGGCAAAGTCGGGCTGTTGGAGGCCGGCGTGGAGCACGGCGGCGCCTTGGCCTACCTGCTGGTCGCCGGCAGCGTGCTGACCAGTCTGTTAACTCTGTACGCGATGGCGAAGGTGTGGAACCGCGCCTTCTGGCGGGCGGTACCCGAGAGCACCCCGGCCGGCAACCCCCTGGTCGTGCGTCGCCGCTCGGTCACCCTGCCACGGGGAATGGTGGTCAGTTCGGCCTTCTTGGTGTTGGTCGGGGTCGGCATCACCTTCGTCGCCGGGCCGTTGTACGGCTACGCCGAACGATCCGCGGCCGACATGCTCAGCGGAGTTCCGTACGTGCAAGCTGTGCTGCCGACAGGAGTGCGATGAACACGAAACCCCGGAGCGGCGACGCCGGTGCCACCCAACCGCGGCTACGGCGACTGCAGTGGCGACTGGCGGTGATCATGGCGATCGTCTGGGTGCTGCTGTGGGGTGACCTGTCGCTGGCCAACGTGGCCTCCGGGTTCGCCCTGGGACTGCTGATCGGTTTGGTCTTCCCCCTGCCGCCGATCGACTACCACGGCCGGTTCCGGCCGGTCGCGCACGCCCGAATGATCGCGGGGCTGCTTTTCGACCTGGTGCACTCCAGCGTCGTCGTTGCCGCCCTGGCGTTCCGCTTCGGCCACACCATGACCAACGCCGTCGTCCGGGTCGACCTGCGTACCCGATCCGATCTGTATCTGACGCTGACCTCGGAACTGATCTGCCTGACGCCGGGCAGCTTGGTCATCGAGGCCCGACGAAAGGAAGGGCGCGTGTACGTGCACCAGATGGACGTCCGATCCCCAGCCGACATCGACCGGGCCCGGGCCAAAGTGCTGCAAGCCGAGGAACAGGCGATCCGCTCATTCGGATCCGACGACGAAGTGGCCGAGCTAAACCGAGAATCGCGATGATCGCCCAGCAGGTGATCATCATGATCGGAGTCGCCTTCCTCGTTGGTGCCGTCGTGATGACCTTGATCCGGTTGGCCCGTGGTCCGAGCACCTTGGACCGGGTCGTCGCCGCGGACGTGATCATCGCGGTGCTGATCGTCGCCTTGGCGATGGAGGCGGCGATCAACCACCACGCCACCTCGATCCCCATCATCTTGGTGTTGTCCTTGTTGGGCTTCGCTGGATCACTCAGCATGGCGCGGTTCGTGGCCGACCGGGACCAAGCCCGCAAGTGGGACGTGTCCACCTCGGCGCCGAGGCGTTCTGAGCGCAGTCCGGAGGGCACGTGAACCCCGTCCTCGACATCATCGGTGCGCTGTTCCTGCTGTTCGGCGCGATGCTGTGCTTCGCGGCCTCGGTCGGACTGGTCCGGTTCCCCGACGTGATTACCCGCATGCATGCGGCGACCAAGCCACAGACCCTCGGTCTGCTGCTCGTCGTGATCGGACTCGCGTTCTCGCTGCAGAGCGTGCGGCCGCTCGGCATGCTCGTGCTGGTCGCCGTGCTGCAGTTGCTGACCGCTCCGGTCGCCGGCCACATGGTCGGGCGGACGGCATACCGGACCGGGCACCTCGACAGCGACCGGCTGACCCCCGACGAGCTGGCCGAGGATCTGGCGGCGGCCGGCTTCCACCTGGATCGGGGCGACGGGGCCGAGGGGATTGAGGACCGGGAAGCGCGCGAATAAGCTGGCCGGCCCCGTCTTCTACGATGGGGGCTGTGACCACATCCCTGTTCGAGCAGCTGGAGCCACTGTTGGCGACGGTGAACAAGCCGATCCAGTATGTCGGCGGTGAGCTCAACAGCGTGGTCAAGGACTGGTCGGCGGTCGACGTCCGCTGGTGCCTGATGTACCCGGACGCGTACGAGGTGGGGCTACCGAATCAGGGCATCGCCATCCTCTACGAGGTGCTGAACGAACGCGACTGGATCCTGGCCGAACGGACGTACGCGGTCTGGGCGGACCTGGAGAAGCTGATGCGGACCCACGGCATCCCGCAGTTCACTCTCGACCACCACCGGCCCGTCGGCGACTTCGACGTGCTCGGCGTCAGCTTCGCCACCGAACTGGGCTACACCAACCTGCTGAACGCCCTGGACCTGGCCGGAATGACCCTGTACGCCGCCGATCGACGCGAGCGTGAGCCGGTCGTGCTGGCCGGTGGGCACGCGGCGTTCAACCCGGAGCCGATCGCGGACTTCATCGACGCAGCGGTGCTGGGTGATGGCGAGGAGATCGCGTTGCGAATCTCGGCGGTGATGAGGGAGTGGAAGGTCGAGGGCAGGCCGGGCGGCCGGGACGGTCTGCTGCTCCGGCTGGCCGAGACCGGTGGTGTCTACGTGCCAAAGTTCTACGACGCGACCTACGGCGCCGACGGCGCGCTCACCGCGGTGGCTCCCAACCGCGCCGGGGTACCGGCCCGAGTCGTCAAGCACACGGTGATGGATCTGGACGCCTGGCCGTACCCGAAGAAGCCGCTGGTGCCGCTCGCCGAGACGGTGCACGAGCGCTACTCGGTCGAGATCTTCCGCGGTTGCACCCGAGGCTGCCGGTTCTGCCAGGCCGGGATGATCACCCGACCGGTTCGGGAGCGCAACATCGAGACCATCGGGGCGATGGTGCAAGGCGGCATCGAGGCGACCGGACTGGAGGAAGTCGGTCTGCTCAGCCTGTCCAGCGCGGATCACTCCGAGATCGGACCGGTGACCAAGCAGCTGGCCGACCGTTACGAGGGCACCAACGTGTCGTTGTCGCTGCCCAGCACTCGTGTCGACGCCTTCAACATCGACCTGGCGAACGAGTTGTCTCGCAACGGTCGTCGCTCCGGACTCACGTTCGCGCCCGAAGGCGGATCCGAGCGGCTGCGCAAGGTGATCAACAAGATGGTCAGCGAGGAGGATCTGATCCGCACCGTGGCGACCGCGTTCGCGAACGGCTGGCGGCAGGTGAAGCTCTACTTCATGTGCGGGCTGCCGACCGAGACCGACGACGACGTGCTGGGAATCGCTGATCTTGCTCGGAAAGTGATCCAGACCGGACGTGAAGCCAGTGGCAAGCGGGACATCCGCTGCACCGTCAGCATCGGCGGCTTCGTGCCGAAACCGCACACGCCGTTCCAGTGGGCGGGCCAGTGCGACGCCGACACCATCGACCGCCGGCTGAAGCTGCTCCGCGACACCGTGCGCGCGGACCGGCAGTTCGGCAAAGCGATCGGCTTCCGCTACCACGACGGCCAGCCCGGCGTCATCGAGGGCCTGCTCTCCCGCGGCGATCGGCGAGTAGGTCGGGTGATTGAAGCCGTCTGGCGCGACGGCGGTCGGTTCGACGGCTGGAGCGAGCACTTCTCGTACGAACGATGGAGGCGTTGCGCCGACGAAGCACTTGCCGGCACCGGAGTGGATTTGAACTGGTTCACCATCCGCGAGCGCGGGTTCGACGAGGTGCTGCCTTGGGACCATCTGGACTCGGGTCTGGACAAGGACTGGCTGTGGCAGGACTGGGAGGACGCACAGGACGAGGTCGAGGTGGATGACTGCCGCTGGACCCCGTGCTTCGACTGCGGCGTCTGTCCCGACCTGGGCACCGACATCCAGGTCGGACCCACCGGCCGGCACCTGTTGCCGATCTCTCCGGTCTGAACCCTCCAGACCACCACGACCCCGGACCGAACCGGCTTCGCACCCCACCGCATCATCTGCTCCTCTCGCGCGGGGGTGCAGATGCCGATGGGTGCAGATCTGAGGTGTCGGGACGCTGGCCGAGTGCAGGGTAATTCGCGGGTAGACGTAGACTGACCGGGTCAGGCGGCAGCCGCTCACCGAGCGCGCCCGCCGGTGCCCGAAAAATGGGTACGCAGCCGACCGGCCACAGTCAAGCCGTCGCGCGAGATACATACGGATCGTTCCGTCACCATCTCGAAAGGCCCTCATGCCCATCGTCTCGGCCCACGTTGCCGTCACGCTCGCCCGCCACATCGACCACGTGTTCGGGGTGATGGGGAACGGAAACGCGTACTTCCTCGACGCCCTGGAACAAGGAACTGGAGCCACCTATGTTCCCGTCCGCCACGAAGCGGGCGGCGTGGTGGCCGCCGACGCGTTCCACCGCGCCTCGGGCCGAATCGCCGCCGCGACCGCGACCTACGGTGCGGGATTCACCAACACGCTGACCGCCCTGGCCGAAGCCGTGCAAGCCCAAGTGCCCCTGGTACTGGTCGTCGGGGACGAACCGACGTCTGGTCCGCGTCCCTGGGATGTCGACCAGATCGCCCTTGCCTCCGCCGTGGGCGCGCGCACCTATACCGTCGGCCGGGCCGACGCCGCGGCCACCACCGTCATCGCCATCGAGCACGCCCTGTCCTACCGGGTGCCGACGGTGTTGGCTATTCCCTACGACGTGGCCAAGGCCGAGGCCGGACCGGTGCCGGCTGCGCCGGAGCCGCAACTCCCGGCCGCGGTCACTCCCGCCGGTGCGTTCGCCCGTGCCGCGGTCCAAGCCCTGGCGGCTACCTTGGCGGGTTCGGCCAAGCCGTTTCTGCTCGCTGGCCGTGGCGCCTGGCTCGCCGGA
This sequence comes from Microlunatus sp., assembly GCA_030452945.1. Lineage (GTDB taxonomy): Bacteria > Actinomycetota > Actinomycetes > Propionibacteriales > Propionibacteriaceae > Microlunatus. The sequence continues at coordinate 4,954 of JAKDLH010000081.1, forward strand.
GCGGGAGAGGCACTCGGAGAACTCGCGGCCGCCACCGGGGCCGTCACGGCGAGCACGGCACTGGGGCGGGGGATTTTCCCCGAGCAGCAGTTCGATCTCGGCGTGACCGGTGGTTTCGGCGCCGAGGGGGCGATGGAACTGGTGCGCGAGGCCGACGTCGCGGTCGTCTTCGGTGCGTCCCTCAACCAGTTCACCATGCGGTTCGGCGAGCTCTTTGCGCCCGGTACCCACGTCTTCCAGATCGATACGGCAGCGGCGGCGACGCATCCGCACGTCGCGGGCTACATCCGCGGCGACGCCGCGGTGGTGGCACAACAGCTGGTCGAGGAGCTCGGCGCGCGCCGCGCACCGTCGACCAGATGGCGCGAGTCGGTCAATTTCGCGACCGTGTGTGCCCGCGACCCGGGCGAAGGAATCTGCCCCGATGGGCGACTCGACCCGCGATCGGTGGCGGTCCGGATCGGTGAGTTGCTGCCGCCGGACCGGGTGGTGGTCTCCGACGGTGGTCACTTCATCGGCTGGGCCAACGAGTACTGGCCGGTCTCAACGCCGGACCGGCTGATGATGGTCGGTACGGCGTTCCAGTCGATCGGGCTCGGCTTTCCCAGCGTGCCGGGCGCGGCGCTGGCCCGTCCCACCTCGGCCATCGTGTTGACCACCGGCGACGGCGGAGGCCTGATGGCCCTGGCCGATCTCGAGTCGGCCGTGCGTGTCGCGGGAGGTCGCGGGCTCGCGGTCGTCTGGAACGACGGCGCCTACGGCGCGGAGGTCCACCTTTATGGATCGAAGGGTTTGGCGGAGGGGCCGATGCGCATCCCCGACGTCGACTTCGCGGGTTTCGCTCGGGCGGTCGGCGCCGAAGGGGTCGTGGTCCGGACCCTGGCCGATCTCGACCGGCTGGCCGAATGGACGCAGACCGACGCTGCGTCCCGCCCGTTCCTGCTGCTCGACGTACGCGTCTCAGACACCGTGGTCGCGCCCTACCAGCAGGAGATCATCCGGGTGAACTCCTGACCGATCTGGCGCGTTCGGAGCGAGATCCGGCTTGTCCGATCGTGCACAGCCCTTGACCACGATGGCGCAGCACACGCCGAGCGCTTCACACCCAGCCGAGGGCTGCCGTACGGTCGGGGCAGGACGAGGCACGATCGCCCATCCTTAAGTAGGAGGTCGGCATGTCGACTGGCGCGACACCACCCACGGCCCAAGACAGCGGCGGCCATGTTTCGACCCGGGCCGGTTTGGCCCGTCGGAGCTTGACCGTCCCGGCCCTGGTCTTCATGATCATCGCGGCGTCCGCGCCGTTGACCGTCCTCGCGGGCGGCGTCCCGACCAGCTACGGCGTGACCGGGCTGCTCGGCGTCCCGGTCGGTTACCTGGTGCTGGGGATCGTTCTCGTGCTCTTCGCCGTCGGGTACGGGGCCATGAGCGCCGAAGTCCACAACGCCGGCGCCTTTTTCGCCTACATCACCGAAGGCCTCGGCGTCCGGCAGGGGATCGCGGGCTCGTTCCTCGCGCTCGTGTCCTACAACGCCATGCAGATCGGTCTCTACGGGATCTTCGGGTTCGCCGTCGGCTCGTTCGTCACGAGCAAGACCGGCATCGACGTGCCTTGGTGGGCAGCTGCCCTCGCCGGGTTCGTCATCGTCGGGCTGCTCGGGATCAACAAGATCGACATGTCGGCGAAGGTCGTCGCCGTCCTCGTCGCGCTGGAGTTCGTCGTCGTCATCGTCGTCGACGGTCTGTCGCTCGTCGACGCTCCGGAGGGGATAGACGCCCAGGCATTCGCGCCGGAGAACTTCTTCGCCAACGGCATCGGGGCGATCCTCGCCTTCGGTATCGCGGCGTTCATGGGCTTCGAGTCGGGCGCGATCTACAGCGAGGAGGTGGTCAATCCCCGACGATCGGTCTCCCGAGCGACCTTCATCGCGGTGACCATCATCGCCAGCTTCTACGCGTTTTCGGCATGGGCGTTGTCGATCGGCGTCGGAACCTCTCAGATCGTGCCGAGGTCCCAGGAACTGGGGCCGGATCTCGTCTTCGTCTTCCTCAATGAGCGCGGCACTCCTTTGCTGGCGGACCTGGCCAATGTTTTGTTCATGACGAGTCTGCTCGCCGCCCTCATCGCGTTCCACAACGCCGCCGCCCGGTACTTCTTCTCCATGGGTCGTGCGGGGGTGCTACCCCGGTGGCTCGCCACCTCCGGCCGGCACAACCACGCGCCGGTGGCCGGTTCGCTGTCGCAGTCGACCCTGGCCCTCGTGCTCATCGCCGTCTTCGCCATCTTCGGGGCGACTTCGGAGCACGGGCCGCTGTTTCCCGTCGTGACGATGTTCACCTGGTTGACCAACGCCGGTGCGTTCGGCCTGGTCTTCCTGCTCGCCGTCACGTCAGTCGCGATCGTCGCATACTTCCGCAAGGATCCTCGCGGCTACTCCGCCTTCACCCGGCTGTGGGCTCCCGCGCTCGCCGGCATCGGTCTCGCTGTCATCTTCGTCCTCATTCTCCTCAACTTCGACGTGATGATCGGCGCCGAGGGGCCCTCGCCGCTGGTAATCATCATGCCCGCGATCATCATCGGCGCCGGCGTCTTCGGACTGGTCTGGGGCGAGTACCTGCGCCGCCGACGACCGGAAATCTTCACCGATCTTGGCCACGCCGACCTCGGTTGACTCGACGCCCACCACCTCACGGAGCCCATCATGCCCACCCACCAAGTCGTCGTCGTCGGTGCCGGATTCGCCGGGCTCGTCGCCGCCCGGGAACTTCAGACCGCCGGAATCGAGGTCGAGATATACGAGGCCCGCGACCGGATCGGCGGTCGGGCATGGACGCAGGAGCGGATGGGTCACCTCCTCGAGTTGGGCGCCACGTGGGTTCACTGGATGCAACCGTTCATCTGGACCGAGATCACGCGGTACGGGCAGGGGATCTACCCCAGCCCCGACAGCGACCGCGCGTACTGGATCACTGGCGGGGAAGTCCACGAGGGCACCGAGGCAGAACTGGACGCCATCCTCTCCCGGCCGCAGGGCAAGATCTTCGAGGACTCACGAGAGTTCTTTCCCAATCCACACGAGCCACTGCGTGTGCTTGACCAGGACTACGATGGTCCCGCCGACCTACCCCGACGCTTCCGCGCGGCCGACCGCGGTGGTGTCCTCGATGTTCTTCGACACGGTGAGTACAGCCAGGAGGAGATCGACCTGTGTGACGCCTACTGGTCGGCCGGGTACAACGGCTACACCGCTACCGGGTCTCCGCTCATGGCCAAGCACTGGGCGTCGTTGTCGGACCACCGCCTCAGCTTGCTTGACGAGCAGACGTTGCGTTTTAAGTTGACCAACGGCATGAAGGGCATCTATGAGGCCATCGCCGCCGATCTCATCTGTCCGATCCACCTTGACACACCGGTGCGGAAAGTCGGGCACGGCGGCGACGGTGTTCGCCTCACGCTGGACGGCGGCGAGACCGTCGAAGCCGACGCGGTCATCGTCACCGCACCGATCGGCGCTCTGCGGCAGATCGAGTTCAGTCCGGGGTTGTCCGAGGCCTGCCGGACGGTCGTGGACCAGGGACTGAACTGCACCGGATTCAAGATCTGGATCAAGATCCGCGGCCACCACTCGCTCATCGCCTACGCCCCGACCGGCAATCCGATCGCCCTCATCCGCAGCGAGTACTTCCTCGACGACGACACGACGATCCTGGTGGGCTTCGGCCCGGACCACACCAGGATCGACCTGCAGGACAGTGAGGCCGTGCAGGAGGTCATCCGCCGATGGCGACCCGACTTGACCGTCCTTGACTGCGACGGGCACGACTGGGTCGCGGACCGGTGGAGCGGGCAGACCTGGGCGACACCACGCTCCGGCCAGTTCACCGACGGCTGGCACCACTTCCGCGAGACGGGCACGCGGCTGCACTTCGCCGGCGCTGACATCGCGAAAGGCTGGAACGGCGTCGTCGTCGATGGCGCCATCGAGACCGGCATCACCGCGGCTCGCCGGGTACTGGCTGAACTTAGGGATTGACCGGCCGGCGCGGTCAGATCGGCCGCGGCGTCGCCAAGAGGCGTTCACGGTAAACGCTCGGCGACTCCATGAACTCGGCCTTGAACACACGTGAGAAGTGGGCCGCGTCGAGCAGGCCCCAGCGCGCCGCGACAGCGGAGACTGGCCGGTCCGCCCACACCGGGTCGGCGAGGTCGCGCCGGATGTGCTCCAAGCGCCGACTGCGGATCCAGGCGGAGATGGACTGCCCCTCCGTCGAGAAGATGGTGTACAGATGCCGAGTCGAGATGTAGTGCGCCTGCGCGATGGTCGGCGGTGTCAGAGTCGGGTCGGCGAGGTGTGCCAGGACATACTCGCGAACCTCGCGTGCCAGGCTCCGTGCGGGTCTGGTGCGTGAGCCCTGGTGCGGTTGCAGGTGCTGGGACAGCATCGTCACGAGCAGGTCGAGCGCAGAGCGGACAAGCCGTCCGCCGTGGACGCCGGCGACCTGCTCCATGTTCCGAGCCAGTTCGATGAAGAACGGGTTGATCACCTTGCCCAGTCCCTGGTCCGCCGGGAAGCGGATGGCGGTGACCTCAGCGATCTCGTCTCGCGGTAAATCCACCAGCTCATGCGGGAACACCACGACCATCGTCAGGCTGTTCTCGATGAAGGTGAGCCGGTAGGGGCGGTGGGTGTCATAGATCGCCAAATCGCCCGGGCACAGATCCGCCCGGCGTTCATCCTGCTCGAGAACCGCGTCGCCGCAGAGCTGGAGGGACAGCTTGTAGTAGCGACCATCGCCGCGTCGGATAAGTTCCTCAGTCCGAGAAACGACGTGCGGCGTGGCGGTGATCTCGAAGACCGAGATGTCCTCGACCTGTCGGCATTTGAGACGGCCGCGAAAGGGCACGCTGCCTACTTCGTCGATCTGGAGCGGGACGATCTGCGAGCCGATCGTGGCGCGCCAATCGGCGAGCCCCACCGATCCGGCTTCGCGGATCTGGTTGCCGGGGAGCCGCATGGAGATCACCCGCGCCGGTCAGCCGTTGATGACCTGCGGGACGGCTACGGCCTTCAGGCCCTCGGGTGTGGGATCAGACATCTTTGTCTCCTTCAGGACACTCTTCGTGCGCTTCAGGACAGATGTTCTTGAAGTTGGTCCTACGCCGCGAAGACTCGTGCTCGACACTTTTCAACGAAAGGCACGAGAAGTAGATCCACGCGGATCCGCGCTGATCCCCCCGGAGCGCCTACTCGGCAGTCTAGTGGGCGTCGCGGCGGTTCTGACCGCAGCCGGTCAGCCGCGGCACCATCTGGGGCAGGTCACTGGCCAACGCGTCGGTGCGGAAGTCGTGGTGCTCGGCGAACGTGGAGTGGTCAATACTGCGCTCCCACTCGGGCATTGGCGAGTTGCCGGACACCGAGCGATCCTCACTGTCCCGAGCGGGATAGTGTACTTCGAAGGTGGCGGTGAGTCCGGTCCGGGGGGAGCGATCAAGTGTGGCACGGCCGCAGGTATGTGGGTGCTGGCTGGATCGGGCACTGGCGTCCTCAGTGGTGTCTCCGCCGGGGTGCACCGATGGTCGACTCTATGGCTGCGGAGATGGCGTTCCTGGCGGTCGCGAACGACCAACACTCGGCAGACCACATGGTTACCGGCGTGTGGGTTCCGGCCCAGGCTCGGGCCGCGCTCACCGACGTGCGGTGGGAACGAGCTGGTCCGGTTCAGCCGTACGTTGTACAACATTCATCAGCCGCCGATGCCTCGCCCTCCTCACCCACGAAGCCGGCCGGCCTGCTCAGCCAGGCTAGATAGTCCCGGCAGTTCGCGTCCGCGGCGAACCCGCAACGAATTCGCCCAAGACTGCGAATGATCGCTTTAGCGAAAGGAAAGGAACTTATGGAAGACACCGATAGCCCAAGGATTTCCTTCAAATATCTGAGCGAGCCCGATATGATCGCGGCTGGTGTCCAAGACATGGCGGCATGTGTCGATGCGATGGAGGACGTGTTCCGGCTCCTGATGGCTGGCGATTATCGGATGGCTGGCGCCGGAAACAACTCGCACGGCGCTTGGATTATGTTTCCTGAGGAGTCTCCGTTTCCGGGCATGCCGCTCGATGCGCCCGATCGCCGTTTCATGGCCATGCCGGCATACTTGGGCGGCGACTACCAGCACATGGGAATGAAGTGGTACGGGTCGAACGTGGCAAACAAGGATCGGGGACTTCCACGATCCATTCTTGTGTTTATTCTGAACGATCCTGATACTGGCGCGCCGAAGGCACTCATGTCGGCGAACATCTTAAGTGCGATGCGGACCGGGGCAGTCCCGGGCGTTGGCGCCCGGTATTTTGCGAATCCTGATTCTCGCGTACTCGGAGTGGTCGGTCCCGGCGTCATGAATAGGACATCGCTAATGGCCTTCATGGTCGAATGTCCCCAGCTCGATACGGTCAAGGTGATGGGTCGCCGGAGAAAGTCGATCGACTTGTTCATCGAGTTCGTCAAGAACGAGTATCCGAACGTCACAAACTTCGAGGTGGTGGACAGCATCGAGGCAGCCGTCCAGGATGCCGACGTCATCACCATCGCCACGAGCTCTCGCGAGAAAGCGCACCTCGTCAAGGACTATCCATTGGTGAAGCGGGAGTGGCTCAAACCGGGGGCATTCCTTAGTCTGCCGGCCGATACCCGGGGCGATGACG
>JAKDLH010000082.1 GCA_030452945.1 Microlunatus sp.
CGCCCTCATACATCAGGTCGACGATCAGCTTCAGCTCGTGCAGGCACTCGAAGTACGCGACCTCGGGCTGGTACCCCGCCTCGGTGAGGGTCTCGAAACCGGCCTGAATCAGGGCGCTCGCCCCTCCGCACAGGACCGCCTGCTCACCGAACAGGTCGGTTTCGGTCTCCTCGGTGAAGGTCGTCTTGATGCCGCCGGCCCGAAGACCACCGATGGCCTTCGCGTACGAGAGAGCGAGGTCCCAGGCTTGGCCGCTGGCGTCGGCCTCGACCGCGATCAGCACCGGCACACCACGACCTTCGGCGTACTCGCGACGGACCAGGTGACCGGGGCCCTTCGGGGCGACCAGGGCAACGTCGACACCCTTCGGTGGGGTGATGTAGCCGTAGCGGATGTTGAAGCCGTGAGCGAAGAACAAGGCGTCACCGGGCACCAGGTTGGGTTCGATCGCCTCGGCATACAGCCCGCGCTGCGACGGGTCGGGGGTGAGGACCATGATCAGATCGGCCTCCTCGCACGCCTCGTACGGAGTCAGCACCCGCAGACCCTGGGCCTCGGCCTTGGCCCGGCTCTTGCTGTTCTCCGGCAGGCCGACCCGAACGTCGACCCCCGAGTCTCGCAGCGACAACGCGTGCGCGTGGCCCTGGCTGCCGAAGCCCAGGACGGCGACGTTGCGGCCTTGGATCACCGACAGGTCGGTATCGGAGTCGTAGAACATCTCTGCTGGCACTTGGTCGTACTCCTTCTCAGATCGGGATGAACGAAATCTCGCACAGATAAGCCTCAATCGCAGCCTCGTCTCAGGCTGGCGGCGACGTGGGTCTAGACCGCCGCCCGGACCTGCTTGAAACGCTCGCCGCGTTGGGTCCGGTCGGTGATCGAGCGGCTGCCCCGGCCCACCGCGACCAGGCCGGACTGGACCAGCTCCCGGAGCCCGAACGGCTCCAGCAGCTTGAGCAGGGCATCGAGCTTCTCCGGACTGCCGGTGGCCTCGACGGTGATCGAGTCCGCGGTCACGTCCACGGCCTTGGCCCCGAACAGTTGAATGATCTCCAAGACCTGACCTCGATGATCGGGTTCGACCCGGACCTTGACCAAGATCAGCTCTCGCCGCACCGCGCCCGGCACCAGCTCGACGATCTTGAGCACCTCGATCAGCTTGTTGAGCTGCTTGGTGAGCTGCTCCAGCACATGATCCTCGAGCCTGACGACCAAGGTCATCCGCGACATGTGCGGATACTCGGTCGGTCCCACCGCCAGCGACTCGATGTTGAAGCCCCGCCTGGAAATGAGCGAGGCCACACGGGCCAGCACACCGGGCTTGTTCTCCACCAGCACGCTGAGGGTGTGGGTGCTGATCACGGTCGGCGGGGTGGTCACCGGTCTCTCCTCGCCAGGTTCGTTGCACTCATAGGGCTTCTCCGTCCCAGACCGGGGCCATGTCCCTGGCCACCTTGATCTCGTCGTTGCCGGTGCCGGCCGCGACCATCGGCCACACCATCGCGTCCTTGTGCACCACGAACTCCACCACCACCGGTACGTCATTGATCGACAGGGCCTTCTCGATCACCGAGTCCACATCATCAGGCTCTTCCGCGCGCAGCCCCACGCAGCCCATCGCCTCCGCCAGCTTGGGGAAGTCCGGGATCCGGTTGGTCTTCAGGTCGGTGTTGGAGTAGCGACCTTGGTAGAACAGCGTTTGCCACTGTCGCACCATGCCCAGGCTCTGGTTGTTGATCACCGCGATCTTGATCGGAATCCGCTCCAGGGCGCAGGTAACGAGTTCCTGGTTGGTCATCTGGAAGCAGCCATCGCCGTCGATTCCCCACACCACCTTGTCCGGCTGGCCGACCTTGGCCCCCATCGCGGCCGGCACGCAGTAACCCATGGTGCCGAGGCCACCGGAGTTGAGCCAGCGTCCGGGGAGCTCCCAGGGCAAGAAGTGCGCGGCCCACATCTGGTGCTGACCGACGCCGGAGGCGTAGTAGGAGTCCGGGCCGGTCAGCTCGCCGATCCGCTGGATGACGTGCTGCGGAGACAGCGTCCCGTTGTCCGGCTGGTCGTAGCCGGTCGGGTAGCGCCGTTTCAGCTCGGTCAGGTACCGCGCCCAGTCGCCGATCTCGGGCAGCTGCCCACTGGCTCGCAGCTGACTGGTCAGCTCGGCGATGATCTCCTTGCAGTCCCCCACGATGGGAACGTCTGCGTACCGGTTCTTGGAGATTTCGGCCGGGTCGATGTCAGCGTGGATGACCAAGGCCTGCGGCGCAAAACTGGACAGTTGCCCGGTCACCCGGTCGTCGAACCGTGCCCCAAGTGTGATCAGCAGGTCGCTGCGCTGCAGGGCACCGACGGCGCTCACGGCGCCGTGCATGCCTGGCATGCCCATGTTCTGGGGGTGACTGGCGGGGAAGCAGCCGAGCGCCATCAGGGTCGTCACCACCGGAATGCCGGTCAACTCGGCCAGCTCCCGGAGCTGCTTGTCGGCCCGAGACTTGAACACGCCGCCACCGACGTAGAGGACCGGACGCTTGGCCGCGCTGATCAGCCGAGCCGCCTCGCGGACCTGCTTACCGTGCGGCTTGGTCACCGGACGGTAGCCCGGCAGATCCAGGTGCTTCGGCCAGTTGAAAGCGCAGGAGGCCTGCAGCGCGTCCTTGGAGATGTCGACCAGGACCGGTCCAGGACGGCCCGTGCCGGCGATGTGGAACGCGGACGCGATCGCCGCCGGGATGTCGGCGGCCTTGGTCACCAAGAAATTGTGCTTGGTGATGGGCATGGTGATGCCGCGGATGTCGGCTTCCTGGAACGCGTCGGTGCCGATGGCCGGCGAGGCGACCTGACCGGTGATAGCCACGATCGGCACCGAGTCCATGTGGGCGTCGGCGATCGGAGTCACCAGGTTGGTCGCCCCCGGTCCGGACGTGGCCAGGCACACGCCCACCTTGCCGGTGACCATCGCGTATCCCTGGGCGGCGTGGCCGGCCCCCTGCTCGTGGCGGACAAGGATGTGACGTACGTGCTCGGAGTCGTAAAGGGGGTCGTAGGCCGGGAGGATCGCCCCGCCCGGGATCCCGAAGACGGTGTCGGCACCTGCCTGTTCCAGCGACTTCACCAGGGACTGGGCGCCAGTCAACTCACCGGCGGTGTCCGTGTCGGGCATCTGCGAAACTCCTTGTCCTGTTCGACCTGCCAAATGCTACGTCGTGCCAAGCCGACCCTTGCGGCCAAGAAAAAACCCCCGCCGCCAGATGGCAGACGAGGGAGCGTGTCGGTGGTGAGCTGAACTCAACCGGCACGCTGACTGACTACAAGAAACATGCGAGGCACGCAACCACTTTCGCCGAACACGACCAGTCCGTCAATCCAACACACCAGCTGTCTTGCCATCCGGGAGGACCCTCGGGTGTCCTACTTGTTCTCGGCCCTTCAGACCCGCGACGCAAACCGGCGGTCGAGCCTGCTGGACCACCGCCTCCCGGCCGGTCACGAGTCCAACCGATCTCAGCGAGCGGAGTGATCGATCAGTCCAGGAGCAGTTCGGCGGAGGTCAGAAACGGCCGCGCCACCGGCTCCGAGCCGAATCCCAGCACGTAGAGACCGGTGCACACCCGCTCCAGAAAGGCCCAGCGCCAGATCCGGATCGGGTCGACCCCACTCCGCTCAGCCAGCAGCGCGCAGTAGGACTCCGCCACTGGTCGCCCGCGGTCGAGCACACGGGCGGAGTAGTCCCGCATGGTGACGCCGAGGTCGTACGCCCGGTCTGCGACGAACCCGTCCGGGTCAACGAAGCAGTAGCCGGTTTCGGCCCCTGCCCGACGCTGGCGGACGGCAAGCGCATTGCCGGGGTGTGGGTCGCCGTGCACCACGACCAGCGACTCTTCCGGCGGATCGGCCAGGGCCTCGGCGTAGCGCAGAGCCTGGTCCCGTACCGCCACTGAGCAGGGGCGGCCGAGCTGGGCCCAGTGGTCAGTGACGAGACCGGCCAGTCCGCGAGCCTTGTCCGCGGTCGGGGGCCACGGACCCGCCGCGGCCACCTGCCAAGCCGTGGCTAAGGTGTCCGCCAGAACGCTGAGTTGCTCTGCGACGGGACGAGCCGTCGTCTGCAGCGGATCACCGAGCGCCTCCAACAGCAACGCACCCCGAGTCAGGTCGTGCCGCGACAAGCGAGCGTAACCCCGTCCGTCGGCGGCTTCGAGCACCCGGATCTGATCGGCCAGACCGGCGTCGTCCAGGACCAGCTTGAGCACCGCGTCGGACCCGTCGGCGATCAAGACCCGCACCACGTAGGAGTTGCTGCCGCCCGGCACGGCTGAACCCAACTCCAGCCCCCACTCGGTGCTGAGCCCGGACAGCAGACCGGGCAACTCCTCGACCCACGTCGAGCCGCGCCCTCCGAGGGAGGCGACTCGGGCGCGAGTCAATGGCTGCAGCCGGACCATCAGGTCCGCCCGTCGGCCGGCTGCCCACCGGCCCAATCCGCCGTGGCGCAGGCGGCATACCGGGCGGGGGTCTCGCCGAGCATCTCCATGAAGGTGTTGGTCAAGTGCGCCTGGTCGTAGAAGCCGAGCTGGGTCGCCAGCGTCGCGAGATCCACGGTCGGATCCCGTTCCAGGGCCAGGGCCGCCTCCTGCAGCCGAAACCTGGACAGCACCCACTTCGGTCCGATGCCGACCTCCCGCCGGAACCGGCGTTGCAGCGTCCGCTCGGACCAGCCGACCGCCCGTGCCACCTGGTCGACGCGGATCAGGTCCGGGTCGCGCGCCATCCGGTCGACCACCGCGCTCAGCTCGCCTGGCTCGACGCTCGGTCGACGTCGTTCGAGGTCCTGACGTAGCCGACCCAGCTGGCCCAGCGGATCGGCAGCCGGGCTGAGCCTGCTGGCCTCCGCCCCGATCTCGGTGCCGAGCAGGCCAGCGGCCGGCACGACCCGATCGGTGAACTGCGCCGCGTCCAAACCGGTCCAGCGATGGAACCCGTCGGCCCGGAAGCGAGCACCGACCACGCCGCCCCGGCCCTCGATGCGGATTCGGAAGACCCGGCTGACCACGCCATGCACCAGCATCGCCGGCATCGCGTGGCCGTGCCGCTCCGAGCCGGGCTCACCCCACTCGAGCGTCAGGTGCATGGCCGGGAAGGAGATCACGGTTGACTCCAGCGAGCCCGACTCACCCCGGTCCCAGGTCACCGTCCAGAAGTAGACGATCCACGGCGACAGCCGTTCGCCCGGTGGATAGCGATGAGTGGTGAAGTCAGCAGCGGTGGAGGGCCGGCGTACCAGCCCGCGCTGGGGTGAGACATCCACGTTGCTGAGGTCGGGCAGAAGCGGGGTCAGCGATCAGTGGACCCGGTGAGCGACCTGGGTGCGTTCCTTCACCGTGACCCGGAAGCCCAGGTAGCGCTGGGTCAACAACCGCAACTGAGCATCGATGGCCGGCAGACAGAAGAAGATCGGGCCGACGAGCGGCAGCCCGGCGAACTCCCCCACCATCTTGATCCAGCTGCTCTTCGGCCGGTCGACCGGCCGGGCCGGCAGCAGGCTCAAGGCCACGACCGCGGAAATGACAAGACTCAGCGGAGCGATGACCAGGACCGCGATGTTGGCCATTCCGGCCAACTCCGACAGCATCAGACTGGAGTGGGTGACGATCGGCTGCAGATAGCTCGCCAGCGGCCGCAAGGTCAGCAGCAGCAACGGCACGGTCGCCCACAGGTGGAACTGGGTGAGCTGCCGGAAAGTCTGCAGCGCCTTCGCGCGCCAGGGGATGCGGTCGTTGAGAACATTTTGTTCCATCAGGTACGGGAAGTCGATCACCCCGTAGGACCAGCGCCGGATCTGGCGGTACTGCTCCCTCATCGTCGACCACCAGCTGTGGGAGTGCACGGCGTCGAGGTAGACCGGCAAGTGCAGCGGCACGGTCTTGGCGCGGCCGTCGCTGCCGTAGTACATCCGCCAGTACTGCCGGGAATCGTCCGGAATCACGTTGGTCGACCAGTAGTTGACCCCGACCAGAGCCTTCATCCCCAACGCGTGGGAGGAGAAGATCCGCAGTCGCTCCGGGCGAGTGGAGTCGACCAGCGTCCACATGCTCGCGATATAGCCGACCAATCGCGACGCGGAGGGAACCTCCCAGGCGTTGTTGTGGAAGAGCAGGACCGGCTGGTAGCTGTCCACATCCCGATCGGGATTGGTCAGGTAGGTGTAGGTCAAAACCTGGAAGTAGTGCGGGCTGGGCCGAGTGTCGGAGTCGAAGGCTGAGACGATCACCTGCTCGTCGCTGATGCCGTCACGATGCAGATCCTGGCGGGCGAGCTGGGCACCCCAACTGATGTTCGCGCCTTTCACCCGGCCCTCGCCGGGCAGCCCGTCGGGGTGGCGGGTGGCCAGGAATCGGCCGAACCGGTGAGCGTACTGCGCGGTGATACCCGCGATCTCGGTCTCACCCCAGACCGGTGAGCGGCCCTCGAACGTCAGGCACACCATCAGCCGGTCGTGCGGATGGTCGGCGGCCAGGATCGCGTCGAGCGACTGCTCGATGATCTCGCTGCCCTCGCTGTAGACCGGGATGACGATCAGGTGGTGCACGTCGTCCGGCGCCGGCACCTCGGCCCCGCTGTGCACCCAGGCATTCAGGGCGTGCAGCTCTTCGACCTCCGAGCGGGTCAAGTCCGGACGGTCGACCAGGTGGTGGATGCGGGCGTACGGATCACTGAGCTGCGCCAGTCGCTGCTGCCAGTCGATCCCGCGGTAGCGCTTCATGGTCCGGTACTGCTTGGCTTGACGGAACGCCAGACTCAAGGAGACACCGAGCCAGAACAGCAGGTAGCCCATGAACGCCAGGTACGCCGCCGTAGGGGCCACCACCAGCAATGCGACCGGAACCAGCACGGGCAGGGTCAGCATCAGCGCCGGCAACGACTCCAGCACCCGTTGCGTCTGGTAGGCGGCCCGCGTCCGCGGCGGAGTCTCGGCGCTGGTCAGAAAGCCCGATGCGACGACGGAATCGGTGATCAGAACTCTCCTTTGCGTCGGGCCGCTCCGGCGATCCGGAATCCGGCTGGGCTGCTGGCGTGCGCGGGACGGCGTTGACGCGCGTCGCCCCTGAATGCTATCTGATGAGGCTCCCAGGAACCGATCTCATCGGCCCGTCCGGCGCGTGGCGCGTGAGCAAACTCACTGCCGAGATCAGTTGCAGACCGCGCCCACGTTGGCGGACCGGACCAACTTCGCGTATTTAGCCAGTACACCGCGACGGGCCGGCCGAGGAACGGGCGTCCACTCCGCCCGCCGTCGTTCCAACTCAGCGGCGTCCACGCCCAGGTCCAACAGTCCTCGGGCAACATCGAGGGTGATCGGGTCGCCGTCACGGACTAACGCGATCGGACCGGCCTCGGTCGCCTCGGGCGCGATGTGACCGACACAGAGTCCGGTGGTCCCGCCGGAGAAGCGACCGTCGGTGATCAGCATCACGTCCTTGCCCAGCCCGGCGCCCTTGATCGCGCCGGTGATCGCCAGCATCTCGCGCATGCCGGGACCTCCCTTGGGCCCTTCGTAGCGGATCACCACGACGTCACCGGCCACGATCGTGTCGTCGGCGAGGGCGTCCATCGCCGCACGCTCGCCGTCGAAGACGCGAGCGGTGCCCTGCCAGATTTCGGTGTCGAAGCCGGCACTCTTGACCACCGCTCCCTCCGGGGCGAGCGAGCCGTGCAGGATGGTGATACCACCGGTCGGGTGGATCGGATCGGACAGAGCCCGCACGATGGTGCCGTCGACGTCCGGCGGAGCGATCTCGGCCAGGTTCTCCGCCATCGTCGCTCCGGTCACGGTCAGACAGTCCCCGTGCAGCAGACCGGCGTCCAGCAGCGCCTTCATCACCACCGGCACGCCGCCGACCCGATCGACGTCGGTCATCACGTACCGGCCGAACGGCTTCAGGTCACCCAGGTGCGGGACCCGGCGGCCGACCCGGACGAAGTCGTCCAGGGTGAGCTCGACCTCGGCCTCATTGGCGATCGCCAGGAGGTGCAGCACGGCGTTGGTGGAACCGCCGAAAGCCATGGTCACCGCGATGGCGTTCTCGAACGCCTCCTTGGTCAAGATCTGACGGGCGGTGATGCCCCGACGCAGCATCTCCACCACAGCCATGCCGCTGCGACGGGCGAAACCGTCGCGGCGCCGGTCCACCGCCGGCGGGGCCGCCGAACCCGGCAGAGACATCCCCAGCGCCTCCGCGGCGCTGGCCATCGTGTTGGCGGTGTACATGCCGCCGCAGGCGCCTTCACCCGGACAGATGGCCTTCTCGATCTCAGTCACGTGCTCGCGGGTGATCAGCCCCCGAACGCAGGCCCCGACCGCCTCGAAGGCGTCGATGATGGTCACCTCGGTGTCCCCGACGCGCCCCGGCATGATCGTCCCGGCGTACAGGAAAACCGCGGCCAGATCGAGCCTGGCGGCCGCCATCAGCATGCCGGGCAGCGACTTGTCGCAGCCGGCCAGCAGCACCGAGCCGTCCAACCGCTCCGCCGACATCACCGTCTCGACCGAGTCGGCGATGACCTCTCGACTGACTAGCGAGAAGTGCATTCCCTCGTGGCCCATCGAGATGCCGTCGGACACCGAGATGGTGCCGAACTCCAGCGGATAGCCGCCAGCCGCGTGCACCCCGTCCTTGACCGCCTTGGCCAGCCGGTCCAGCGACAAGTTGCAGGGCGTGATCTCGTTCCACGAGGACGCGACGCCGATCTGCGGCTTGGCCCAGTCCTCGTCGCCCATGCCGACCGCACGGAGCATGCCGCGTGCGGCCGTGGCTTCGAGCCCGTCGGTCACCGCACGGGAACGGGGCTTGATGTCCACGCCACTGGCCGTCGATCTGTCCGCGTCTCCGGCTGCGGAGGTGGGCGCGGTGTCCGCGGTGACGGTGTCGGGGGCCATGACGGTCAATGTACCGCCGCCACCATCCGCCGCCGGTGAGCGACCAGCATCTGCCAGCCCAGCCCGACGACCAGCGCCATGCCCAGCAACGGGCCGAGGTTGGCGACCAACTGCTGGATGGCGTCGAAGTCCCGCTCCCGGCCGCCGCCGTACGGCAGCACCGCCAACGGCAGGCAGACGCAGACCCAGACGACCCAGGCCCCACCGAGCGCCCGGACCCACCGCGGCAGCCGCCGGCCCAGAACCACTGCCACCCCCAGCGGCAGAATCCACACGTAGTGGTGGGTCCAGGACAGTGGCGAGGCGAGGCAGGTACACAACCCGACCAGCGCCACGGCGAACACCTTCTCCCCCGCCCGCCACCACTGACTGGCGACCACCGTGCCGAGCAGCGCGACCAGGCCACCGACCGCAAGACCCAGCAGGGTGATCGAAGTCGACTCTCCCACCAGTCGGTAGACGACTCCGAGCAACGACTGGTTCCCCGCATAGAGCGGCGAGGCGGTCCGGGTGTTGCCGCCGGACAACCCGAACCAGAACTCCCAGGTCTGGGACCACTGGAAGACCGCCCCGAGTGCGGTGAAGGCGACGAAGCTGAGAATGCCCGTCCAGGCCAGCTTTCTCTTGCCCAGTAGGAAGGCGAAGACGACGAACAGGGCCGGGGTGAGCTTGATCGCCGCCGCCAGGCCGATCAGGGTGCCCTGGGGGATGCGCCGCTTCGTGCCTCCTGCTCGCTGAGCAGGACTTCGTCCTGAGGGCTGGTCTGGCAGCAGGTCGGCCACCACCAGCGCCATCAACAGCGTGTTCACCTGGCCGTAGCCGAGCGTGGTCCGGATCGGCTCGACGGCCACCACCACGGCCACGCCGACCAGCCCGAGCACCCAACCACGGCGGACCCCACAACGCTTCAGCACCGACTGCTGAGCCCAGACCAGCAGGAACGTCCAGACCAGCTGCCAGAACAGGTACGACCCGAAGGCCAACGGCACCATCAGTACGGCGGCGATCGGGGGGTAGATGAAGTAGAGATTCCAACCGGGCGTGGTGGTGGCGTAGATGTCCTGGCCGGCCAGCATGTCGCCGACGGCGTAGACGTAGACCTGCAGGTCGATCGTCGACGGCTGCCAGGGCCAGGCGACCCCGTAGGCGATCACCCAGGGCAGGATCACCAGCGAGACCAGGTAGGCCGGGCCCAGCTCGACCACCCAACGCAGTACCGGATTGGCCGGTCCCGGGTCGGCGAGCCGCGGTTGGGTGGGTCGCGAGTTGGTGGGTGGCGGGGGCAGGGTCACGCGGTGATCTCGGCGAGGACCGCGTCCAGGTCGGAGTCGTCCCCACGGTCGGGACCGATCAGGTTGTTCAGCCCGGGTCGCTCGGCGTACCGAGGCACCAGGTGGACGTGCAGATGGAACACCTCCTGGCCGGCGACCGGTTTAGCTGAGGACAGCAGATTCAGTCCGTCGGCCCGGAGCTTGTCGACCAGTAACCGGGCGGTCGCGTCGACGGCCGGGGCGATGGCGGCGAGTTGAGGTGGGTCGGTCAGCAGATCGGCCACGTGGGTGCGGGGGACGACGAGCGTGTGCCCGCGCTGCCAGGGCGACACGTCGAGAAAAGCGACAGCGGTCTGGTCGGCGTACACCTTTCGGGAACCGATCTCACCGGCCACGATCTTGCAGAACACGCAGTCCTGTTCGTTCACCCGAATCTCCTCCGATCACGTTTGCGAGGTCTTCTTCACCACCCTGCCCCGCGCCCGCCGACGGCCGACGGCCGCCGGACCGGGTGACCCGCATCGGCGAGTGCTTGTTTGACCTCGGCGATGCGGAGCGTACCGAAGTGGAACACACTCGCCGCCAGCACGGCATCAGCCCCGGCCGCGACCGCGGGCGGGAAGTCGGCGGCGCGGCCCGCGCCGCCAGAGGCGATCAGCGGCACGTCGACGGCGGCGCGGACCGCAGCGATCAGCTCCAGATCGAACCCGGCTGTGGTGCCGTCGAAGTCCATCGAATTGAGCAGGATCTCCCCGACCCCGAGGTCGACCCCGCGCCGCGCCCACGCGATCGCGTCGATCCCGGCGCTGCGGCGGCCGCCGTGGGTGGTGACCTCGAAACCGGACGGCTGGCCGGGGTCGCGTCGAGCATCGACGGAGAGCACCAGCACCTGATTGCCGAACCGACGGCTGATCTCCGCGATCACGTCCGGCCTGGCGATGGCACCGGTGTTGATCGCCACCTTGTCGGCCCCGGCTCGAAGAAGGTCGTCGACGTCCTCGGCGGTCCCGACGCCGCCACCCACGGTCAGGGGGATGAACACGGTCTCGGCTGTCCGTCGGACCACGTCAAGCGTAGTTTCGCGGCCCTCGACGGATGCGGAGATGTCGAGGAAGGTCAACTCGTCGGCGCCCTCGGCGTCGTACACCTCGCCTAAAGCGACTGGATCACCCGCATCGCGCAGGTTGACAAAGTTGACACCCTTGACCACACGACCGTCGTGCACGTCCAGGCAGGGGATCACGCGGACGGCCAGACTCATGGTCGTCACCCTATGCCGCTCGCAGCCGCTCGGACACCGGCACTGCCCCACCCCGAATTTCGACCACCCGGCCACAACTCGTGGCG
>JAKDLH010000436.1 GCA_030452945.1 Microlunatus sp.
TGTTCGACGAGCCGACCAACTTCGACCTCGACTGGGACGCGCCCGTGCAGTCGATGGACCTGTCAATGCTGCGCTCGCGGGGGGATCAGGCGATCGCGGTCGCGCTGACCTGCCTCGGCTCCTGGTCGTCGATGATCACCGACCTCCAGGACGACGGCGACGTGCGCATCGTCGTGCGCGACGAGGTCTGGCGCCAGATGCGCCTCGGGCTGCGCGCGGTCCAGGCCGTCGACTCCGACCTGCGGCTCTCGCGTGCCGAACGGAAGATCCAGCTCCTGGTCATGCACAAACCCTCCGACCTGCTCTCCGTCGGCGCCGCCGGCTCCCAAGAGGTCTCGATCGCCAAGGACCTCCTGGCCCTGTGCAGCTCGCGGATCCTGCTCGGCCAGTCCACGAGGGTCGGCGACGAGCTCGCCACCGAGCTCGGGCTGTCCGACCGCGAACAGGCGGTGATCACCGGCTGGGCGATGGAGGGCCCCGGCCGGGCGCTGTGGAAGATGGAGAACTCGCCCGGCATGAAGATCCAGACCGTGCTCTCGGCGACCGAGCGGTCGATCTTCGACACCAACGCCGGACTCCGCGAGAACCCTCTGAAGTTCAGCAATCCTGACGGTCCCGCCGCCACCGGCCGCAGGCTGGCGGCGGTTCCGACCTCGGCCCTGCCCGCATCCGACGATGCCGCCCCGGACCTGGGGCGACGCAACGGCGTGGCTACGCACCGGTGACCTGAGTCGTGGACCAGAACAAGGGCACCATCGCGCTCGCCGTAGCGGCGGTGGTGATGACGTTCCTGGTCGCGGTGACCAGCATGGGAATCGCGATGTTCACCGCCGTCACCGACGGCCCCCTGGCCGGCGGTTGTGGCGGGGACGGCGGCCTCGGCGGCGGGTCGCAGTCGATCGGCGGGACCGACTGGAACGCCGAGCAGACCGAGAACGCCGCCACCATCGTCAACCGCGTCGTGCAGCGCAGCCTGCCCCGCCGCGCCGCGGTCATCGCGATCTCCACGACCATCGTCGAGTCGCAGCTGGTCAACGTCGGCCACGGCGACCGCGACTCGCTGGGCTTGTATCAGCAACGCCCCTCGCAGGGCTGGGGCGCACCGGCGCAGATCCTCAACCCGGCCGCGGCCACCGACACCTTCCTCGACCGGCTCGTCGAACTCCCCGGCTGGGCCACCATGGCACCGGGCACCGCAGCCCAGGCCGTGCAGCGCTCCGCGTTCCCCGACCGCTACGCCCCCCAGGAAAAACCCGCCGCGGCGCTGGTCGAGCGGTTCTGGGTCGGCCCGGACAACCCGGTCCCCGCCCCCGCGGCACCCAGCGGGCCGAACGTGGAGCTGGCCTCATCGGTGTTCGCCTGCCCCGACCAGGGCGGGGTCGGGACGCCGCTCGCACCCTCGAACATCGACCCCAAGGCGTTGCCGCCCGGGTTCACCCCGCCTGCCGACCCGGCCCAGCGGGCGGCGGTCACCTACGCCCTGGCCCAGCTCGGCAAGCCCTACGTCTACGGGGCGAAAGGACCTGAGGCGTTCGACTGCTCCGGGCTCACGACTGCCGCGTGGGCCGCCGCCGGAGTTCCGGTCCCCGCCGGAACCGTCAGCCAGAAGAACGCCGGCACACCCGCCAGCCCGGCCACCGTCGCCCCAGGCGACCTGGTGTTCATCCCCGGCTCGCTCGGCTCACCAGGCAATCCGCGCCACGTCGGGATCTACGTCGGCCAGGGCCTGGTGGTCAACGCCTACAGCGAACAGACCGGAGTCATCATCCAGCCCCTGTCGGACTGGGCCGACCAGATCACCCACGTCCGCCACATCGCCGGACCGGCTGGGCAGCAGCCCGCCCCGGATGCGGCACTCGCGGCGGCCGCGCCATGACCCGCGCCGCCTCGGATTCTGTCGGTGGGAGGTGCTGACCTGTGACGATGGCTCCCACGCCGGATCGTGACCTCTATGCCGCGCTCGGGCTGGGCACCGATGCCAGCACCATCGAGCTGCGTCGGGCCTATCGCGCCCTGGCGCTGCAGCTGCACCCCGACCGCAACCCGGACCCGGCTGCTGCTGGGCGGTTTCGGGCCGTCACCGCCGCCTACGCGGTGCTGGCCGACCCGGTCCGGCGTGCCGACTACGACGCCTCCCGCGCCACACCATCCACCGCCGCCGCGCCGGCACCGGACCCGGCGGCGGAACCGGGCAGG
>JAKDLH010000437.1 GCA_030452945.1 Microlunatus sp.
GGGCGTCGGTTCGAAGTGCAGCGGTGGAGCGGCTGGTGAAGTCTGAGCCGACCCTGGTCTACCGCGACGGATTCCTGCTTTCCGCCATGCGTCGGCAGCGGGTGACTGCCGATGAGTTGCGCCAGGCCGCCCGAGCGCAAGGGCACACCGACCTCGACCACATCGGCGCCATAGTGCTGGAGACCGACGGCAGGCTCAGCGTCCTGACCGGCCCGGCCGACCCGTTCCACGATGCGTCCACCCACGAGCCCGCGTGACATGCTGGGTCAATGCCCATCGAAGTCCAACAGTCGCGCCGCACCGACGGGCCGAGTAGAAAGCTGGACCGCCCACTGATCTTGCGCGCCGCGCTGCAGTCGATCGACGCCAACGGTGCCCAGGGCCTGACGATGCGCGGCTTGGGCCAGGATTTGGGCGTCGAGGCGATGTCGTTGTACCGCCACGTCAGTGGTCGGGAGGACCTGCTCGAGGGCGTGGTCGCGAGTCTGCTCGAAGGACTCACCGAACGCCTCGACGAGAGCCTGACCGGTACCTGGCAGGGCTATTTACAGACTTTCGCCCACGAGGTGCGCCGTGTCGCAATCGAGCACCCGAAGGCGTTCCCACTGGTCGCCACTCGACACCCTGCCGCTCCCTGGCTACGACCTCCGCTCCGGAGCCTGACCCTCGTTGAGGACTTCCTGACCGCACTGTCGGATTTCGACTTCACCGACGAGCAGGTCGTGGCCACGTATCGAACGTTCAGCAGTTTCTTGCTCGGCCAACTCCTGCTCGAGTCGACGGTGCGAGTGCGGAGACCGCACCGATCGATGTCCCCCTGGACGAGGGTGACGCAGACCAACCGAACACCGACGGCGGGGCCAGCGCCATGGGCGGCCCGACCACGACCCGGCTGCGTCCGCTGCTCAGCGACGACCACAGCACCGCCGAGTTCGAGACCTCGCTGGAGACGCTGCTGGATCGCCTCGAACTCAGCTTGAGCCAGTGAGTCCGGTCGACTCCGTCCGGTCGCATTCGCGACCTGACCGGGCGGTGTCGAGTTCGACTTGTTCTCGGCGGATGGTGTCGGACACCTGGGTCTGCTTGGTCACGACCCTGGTCCGGACCCGAACCCGTTCGACCGGAACCACCTCCTTGGTGACCACGACTCGTTCTTCGTGCAACATCACCTCGAAGTCGCGATCGCGGAACTCATAGCCGTCGGGACCGGCGCTCGACTCACTCTGCATCGTCAGTTCCTCCGCCGACAACTCGGTCACCCGGAGTTTCTCGCGACGCACCTCGACGGTCTGGGTGATCGTCTCGGTCACGACGTACTTGTGCAGCCGAAGTCCACCTGAGACCCGCACGGCCCGCGACACCTCAAGCTGTTCCTCGGACCTGACCATCGATGCCGGCTCGGCTGTCTGAGCCGAGTCGACCGGTGTTTCTTCGACCGTCATGGATGATTGCCTCCGGCTGGGTTACGACGAATACGGGCGGTCTGGACTCCCGGGAGTTAGGAAGGGTCGGTGAGATCAGCGTGGTCGACGCGGCGGTGAAAGCGCATCCCGGCCAACCCGCCCAGTATTGCGCCGATCAGCGCTGTCGCGATCAAGGCGAGCGCGGCGATCACGCCGCCGGGGGTGACCGCCCCGGACTCCACCGGCAGCCGAGGCACGCCGCTCAGAGTAGACAGAATATCGGCTCGGGAACCGACGATGAGACTCAGGACGGCGACCACCGCCGCGACGACGATGGCCCACAACCACACGCCGACGCCTTGCTTGATCCCGTTGAAGCGGGCCATCCGACCGGCAACGTACCCGCCGGCGAAGTAGGACACCAGGACGACCACTAGCACCACGATGCCGCCGACCACGCCGACGGTCTGGGCCTCACCGCTGAGCTGATCGGTGGTGACGTCTTGTCCCAGACCGGCGGCGAAGCCGATGGCCGTCAACAGGGCACTCAGGAGAACCGCCGTTCCAGTGGCGGTCAACCAGCCGAAGAAGCAGGAACCGAACTTCATCCCCCCGAACCGTTCCTTCTGCCGCCGGATCACGTCACGGGAGTCGCGGTCAGACCCAATCGGTCCGCCGTGCCCACGCTCAGGGTCGGCACGATGTGGTTCATTGGGGTCGGTCGGCGGGGTGATTGCGGTACTCATCGCTCCTCGAAACTTCCGCTGATACTGGATGACGACTATCGACG
>JAKDLH010000083.1 GCA_030452945.1 Microlunatus sp.
CTGTTCGAGCCACTCGCGAGCGTAGCGGGGCGAGGTGCCCGTGCGGGCGGCGAGCTCGTCGGCAGTCGCCGACCCGTCGTCGACCAGACTGCGATACCAGCCCAGCCGGTCGCCGAGGTAGATGGACATGCTCTCGGCCCAGCCGAGGGCGGCGGTAAAGACCCGCGCGGCGAACGCGTCAGCGGTGACTGCCTCGGCGGTGATCGCCTCACCTTCGGTCTGCGTGGGGGTGGCTGTCGTTGTCATGTTCTCGACGCTAAGCCGGGGCGCTCCCAGGCCGCTGTCATCCGGCTGTCAGCCCTCCGTAGAGCTTCGGACCGGAGCGAGTCGGCCCGATAGCCGGTTCGGACAGCTGCGAACCGCCTCAACCAGATCGACTGGTGGCCGCCCTGGGCAGAAATGACTGAAACGTGGGGCTCAACCAGGCCGAGCGGTCGCGATACGCCGTGCAGGCGCCGTCGAGCCGCGAGTTTCAGTCAATGGGCCGGACGAGGAGCGCGGCCGGGTTAGGCGCCGCCGTCCTCGTCGGCACTCCGCAGCCAGGCGCGGATCTCCTTGCTGTGCTCGCCGAGCGTGGGCGGCGGCCACCGGTAGTCGGGCGGCGTGCGCGACAGCGTGATCGGGTTGCGGACGCTCCGTACCGACGCATCGGCCGGCCCGACCTCGACCACCGGGTCCAGCCCGATCTCCTCGGCGAAGGCGACTCCGCCGTCCACGGTGTTGATCGGTCCGCACGGCACGCCGACCGCGTTCATCGCCTGAAACCACTCAAGCTTGCCCCGGGTCCGCAGCCGCGCGACCAGCAGCGGTCGGAGCTCCTCGCGGCGGGTGGTGCGGTCCTGATTGCGTCGGAACCGGGGATCGTCGGCCAGCGCGGGCACGCCCAGAACCCCGCACAGCTTGGCGAACTGACGATCGTTGCCGATCGCGACGATCAGGTCCCCGTCGGCGCACGGCATGGGCTCGTACGGGAACAGGCTGGGGTGGCCGTTCCCCATCCGGTGCGGGATCGCACCCCCGGCGACGTAAGCGCTGGTGTGGTTGACAAGTCCGGACAGGGCCGAGGAGAGCAAATTCACCTCGACGCGCTGGCCCTGACCGGTCGCGTTCCGGTGGTGCACGGCGGCCAGGCAGCCGACGACGGCGTGCAGTCCGGCGATCACGTCGAACACCGAGATTCCAGCCCGGTAGGGCGGGCCGTCCGGTTCGCCGGTGAGACTCATCAACCCCGAGATGGCCTGGACTAGCAGGTCGTACCCGGGTAACGCGGCACCCGCCTCGGTCCGGCCGAACCCGCTGATCGAGGCGTAGATCACTGCCGGGTTGATGGCCGCGACGGCGTCGTAGTCCAGGCCCCAGCGTGCCAAACCGCCGGGTCGGAAGTTCTCGATCATGATGTCGGCTCGCCGGGCGAGCTCCCGCGCAAGCTCGATGTCGTCCGCGTCGTCGAAGTCCAGCACGACCGAGCGCTTGTTCCGGTTGATTCCCAGGTAGTAGGTGGCGACTCCGTCGTGCACCGGTGGCTGCCACGTGCGGGTGTCGTCACCGGCTGGACTCTCGACCTTGATCACCTCGGCGCCCAGGTCCGCCAGTAGCATGGTGGCGTAGGGACCAGCGAGGATCCGGGAGAAGTCGGCGACCAGCAGACCGGCCAGCGGTCCGGACCGGGCGGATTCCACCACGTTGCTCCTATCGTGTTCGTGCCGCCCGGTTGTCCATGGGGCGGTGCCAGGGCGAAGGTCCGATCATCGTCAGCGTGGGCGTCGTTCGCCAACCGCCCGGTCGTGAGCTACCCGGATCGCGTACGCGACCAGGGAGCCGATCACGACGACGCCCAGCAGCAGTGCGAGATTGACGCCGTAGTGTTGCAGCAGCATAGCCTTGCGGGGCGGCTGAGTGAACTGGCGCACCATCAGCGGCACCGCGATGACGGTGACCGCGCCGGCCATGATCAAACCGGCCTGCAGGAACGCCCGGGGGCGCTCAGGCACCCGCCGCAGGACCGCGCCGATGGCCAACACGGCCGGGGACAGCACCCCGTAGTGAATGAGGATCGCGCCCACCAGCCAAGCTCCCAGCAACACCAGCATCGAAGGCGGGAGACCTTGCACCAGCCGGACGGCGCCGTAGCCGAGCAGCAGCCCGCCGGCGATCCCCAAGGCGACGCGCAGCGCGGTCACCGTCGCACCTCGATACTGCCGAGCCACTTGGTGTCGAACAGCTCCGCCCGGTTCGGCCCGACCAGCCGCAGCGGATAGCCATGGTCGAGATCCAGGCGTTCCCCGTTGAGGTGGGTCGCCAACAAGGCCGCCGCGAGCTGAGGTCCGGCGAGCTCGGTCTTGGTGATGCCTCCGGTGGCCAGCGACCGGACCAGGACCCGGGACCCGGCGTCCCCGCCGGCGCGTTCCACCAGGTCCAGCAGCCGGATGCCGCGCCAGTCGCCTGCCGCACTCCAGCCCTGACCAGCGGCGATCGGCAGCCGAGCCCGGTGCGTGGCGAGCGTCTCAACTTCGTCCAGTCCGAGTACGAACGCGCTCGGTCCCCGGACTTCGAGCTGCCAGTCCGGATCGGTGGCCGCGTCGATCACGCCGGCTTCGGCGGCGGTGCGTCCCACCGGAACCCCTTGCGGACCTTTGCTCGGCTGGCGGACGGCGAGCAGGCCCAGCGGTTCCAGCGGCGTCAGCGTCTGGCCCACCGAGGTGATCACGACCAGCCCGATCCCGGCTCCGGTCGCGATCAGCACGCCGCGTCGGGAGAGGCCCGGGGTGACCGGGGCCGGCTGCGGTCCGGCGTTGCTGTGCGAGGCCGGGTTCTCATCCCAGGGGATCTCGGACAGCACGTCAGCCTCGGCCAGTCTGGTGCCGAGTCCGTACCGGATGTCGGGCAGCTTGATCGCCACGTGCAACAAGACCGAGCCGATCACCACATACGCGAGCGCGTAGTGCACCACCACGAAGTCCCACCGGAACGGGCGCCAGTCGAGCAGGTTGAGGAACCCGGTCACCAGCTGGACCAAGGTGGCCGACACCAGGAGCAGCACGCTGATCAGCTGCAGGACCCTGGACACCGATCGGGCGGGTGGCCAGCGGAACGTGTTCGGATAGACCGACCACAGTTTCACCAAGATCAGCGGGATGGAGGCCACCCCGGTCGCGACGTGGACGCCCTGGCTGAGGCGGTAGCCCCAGGCCGGGGCCGCCGGCTTCGGCAGCCACCCCCAGCTCAGGTACTGGGTGTAGCTCAGCAGCCCGGTCAAGAAGCAGACCCCGAACGCGATCCCCAGGGCTCGTCCTAGTCGGGCGGTCAAAGCGGTGGACCGTACGGTGCTGGTGAAGTGCGGCCACCAGGTCGGCCGCGGTGGGGCGGTGCCGGGCACGGCTTCATTGTGACGGGGATTGGTGGTCCAGCGACAGGTCCGGAGAGAATTGCGTACGATCACGACGACCGCCGGCGCGGGAGGCGGGTTCGACCGAAAGGACTCCATGCCTCAGCGCAAGAGCGTGCTCCGCAGCTACGCCACTCGGCTCAACGACTTCGTCCGATCCAGTCTCTGGCCGTTCCCGGTATTTGCGGTCGTCGTGGCCGTGGCGCTGGCGATCGGACTGACGGCCGTCGACCGCGCGGCGGAGGTAAACCTGGGGCCGTTCGAGGCGGTGGCGTTCGGCGGCGACGCAGCGGCGGCCCGCTCCATGCTGGAAACGATCGCCGGGTCGCTGATCACGGTCACCTCGCTGACCTTCTCGCTGACCGTGGTCACGCTGCAGTTGGCCAGCAGCCAGTTCTCGCCCCGGCTGCTACGCACCTTCACCCGGGACCGGGTGGTGCAGGGGACGCTGGCGCTGTTCCTCGGCACCTTCGTGTTCGCTCTGACCGTCCTGCGCGTGGCGCGGGACAGGCAGCAGGGGTCGGATTTTGTGCCCGGGATCTCGATCGCGCTCGCGTTCCTGCTCACCCTGGCCAGCGTGATCGCGCTGGTGCTGTTCCTGGCTCACTTGGCCCGAGAGATCCGGGTGGAGACCCTGGCCCGCACCGTGGGGACGGAGTCGGCTGCCGCCTCCCGACGGGTGCTCGTCGACGCCGAGTCGATCGGCGTGCACCTGGAGACGCCGCCCGTCGCCGCCCCTCTGACCCTGTCCAGCTCGGGCTTCGTGACCGGGGTGGACACCATCAAACTGGTGCGGATGGCGAAGGACCTCCAGGCGGTGGTCGTGGTGGACTCGGGTCCGGGTTCCTGGGTGGTTGCCGGCGTTCCGGCCGGGCTGGCTTGGTCCAATGCCGACGGGGGTGCAGGCGAGCTGACCGGAACGGACCGGGACCGGTTGCAGAAGCGGTTCGACGCGGCGGTCGAGGTGGAGTTCGAGCGGACCTCGGTCGACGACCCCACGTACGGGTTGCGCCAGCTCACCGACGTGACCGTGAAGGCCCTGTCGCCGGGCATCAACGACCCGACGACCGCGACCCACACCCTGGGGCACACGTCCACCCTGCTGTGCACCCTGCTGGACCTGCCGCTCGGAGATCAGCTGCTGCGCGACGACGACGACGTGGTGCGGGTGGTGGTCCGCCGGCCCACCGCGGCGGATCTGCTGTACCACGCGCTCGACCAGCCCAGTCGCTATGGGGTCGATGAGCCTCAGGTGATGGAGCGGCTGTTCTCGCTGCTGCGGGAGGCCGCCTGGCGGCGCCGGCTTTCGGCGGATCGCGACGCTATCGGCCGCGAGTTGGAGCGCCTCCGTGCCGCAGTCGCGGGCAGCGGCGCCGATGAGGTGCAAACCACTCGCTACGCGGCCCTGGCGGCCGGGGTGGAGGACGCGCTGGCCGGACGCTGGTCCGGGATCAAGGGCGGTACGTCGGCGGAACTGGGCGTGAAGGTCTGACGACGCATCGACATGCGCCTGCGGACCTTCCCAGGTCGGCATGTCTCGAAGACGCATCGACCGGCGTACCCAGACGTCGCGGCTCAGGCCGGCCGGTAGCGAAACCCGACCTTCACCACGCCATGGTCGGAGGTGCCGGTGGCCTTGTGGTCCTCGTCGTCCAGATGGTCGTTGGTGATTGACAGCCCGTCGAACAGCCAGATCCGCCGTCGGCTGTGGTCGTAGAACTGTTCCGACACCAGCACGTGGTCCAGCGACTCACGCATGTCCTCGTGCACGTGGGTGTAGTAGACGTCGCGGGTGTCGCGATACTCCTGCAGGGTCTGCGCGGTGTAGAGGGCGACATCGCTGCCGCCGGTGGATTCCCCGACCAGATAACGCGGCTGCTCGGTGGTGATATTCAGCGTGTTGGAGTGCTGACCGTCGTTGAGGTCGCCGAGCACGATCACCGGGGTGACCGTCCCCTTCATCACCTCGGTCAGCATCATCCGCAATCCGGTCGCCTCCGCCGTACGCCGGATCGTCGACATGGCCGAGCCGAGGGCGGTGGAGTGGCGCCGGTAGAAGTCGGAGTCGGCCTTGAACCAGTCCTCCCGATAGACCGGTGCCGGCGCCTTCGACTTCAGATGGCAGACAAACACCTCGGTGTCGGGGCTGGAGTCGCGCAAGGCGATCCGGAAGTGCAACACAGGGCGGGCGAAGCCGCGGATCGCCACCTCGATGTCCGGGGTCTGGTGGTCCTCCTGAGTGGAGCGCAGGATGAGCTTGGGCGGGAACGCCTGGATCCACTCGGCACTGCCGGCGACCAGCAGATCCTTGCGCACCAGGGCCGCACAGATGATCCGGGTCCCGACCGCGGGCGTAGCCAGCACCTCGTACGTGGAGTCGAGTCCCGCCGCGATCAGCGCGGCTTCGATCGCGTCGCGGTGCCACAGCTCCTGCAGGCCGATCACGTCGGCGTCCAGTCGACGCAGCATCTCGGCGGTCCAGGCGATCTTGGCGTCGTACTCGGTCTGGCTCCAGCCGTCCCGATCGGTGTAGATGGCCAGCCCGGGCAGGTTGAGGTTGTACAGGTTGAAGGTGGCGATGCTGAAATGCGTCTGGTTCATCGGTGGCTCCCCTTACTCGCCCATTCAAGAAACAGAGCGTCGTCACCTGGGCTTTGATACGCACTCGGTCTAGGGGAGTGGCGACCGACCTCGACAGAAGTCCTCAAGTAAGCATCGCCCAGGCGCGCGATTGGCAGACATTACTCGCTGGTACGACAACGAGAACGACGTCACGCCGCTACGGCTCGTCGCGGTGTACCGGCGCGGCCGGCCACAAGGGACTGCGCAGTGGCCGGCATGGACGCCGACTGCGCTGACCACAGCTTCGTTGCCGAGTCGCTTCCGACGCTTCAATCACACGACCTCCACCTGACAGTCGACGCCGGGAGCCCTGCTGAGTCTGGCGTCCGCCGTCATCAGTGGGACGCCCAGCCGGACGGCGAGCGCCAGGTAGAGCGCGTCGTAGAAGCTGACGTTGGCTCGCCATGTCCACGCGAGCTCCGCCAGCGCCCCCGTATGCGGGTAGCGATACTCAACGAGCACGCGAGCAGCGTCCAGCGCCGAGCGCGCCTCCGCGGGGCTGATAAGACCGCGCTGCTCGTGTCGACGAAGCACGTTGCCCACCTCGGCGTCGATCAGGTGCGGAGCGTGCCGGCTCATCGCCGGAAGCCGCTGCCGCAGCCGGTCTGCGGAGTCGGTCTTCGCGATGAGCGCCAGCACCAGCGCCGAGGCGTCGAGTACGTAGACGTTGCTCACCGCCGGTCCGCGGCCAGATCGGGCAGGATGGACTCGTGCGTGGCGCCGGGGGTGTCACTGTCCGCCCGGGCCGCTTCCATCCGGGCCAGGACCTCCTCGGTGGTGGGACGACTGGCGAAATCTACGACAACGTCGCGCATGTAGGACTGGATCGAGCGGCCCGAGGCCCGGGCCCGCTTGCGGATGATCTCGTAGGCGCTCTCGGGAACCTCGCGGATCTGGATGGTGGCCATAGCGCCATAGTAGCGCTGTGGCGCTTTCGATTCGGATGCTGAGTCGGTCCGGTGATGGCTCGGGGGCTGGATGGGGCTGAGACCGACGTTGGCGTCTGACCGTTCCGTCCGCCAGCGAAGTCGCAGGTGAAGGTGAGCGCCCCCGTCTGCGTACAGCTCCCGCGTTCTCGCACCACTGCGCCAGGTCGACCACGAGGCTCGTGCGCTGAGCCAGCGCCAGCGTCCCTCGGGACTACTCGCGGTCGTCGGCCGACAGGCGCTCGGGCAGCCCTAGTCGCGGAAACTGGTCTTCGTGGAACGCGACGATCTCGGTGATCAACCCGCCGGTGATGCGCAGGACATCGATGGCGAGCGGCAGATACTCGCCCGCCTGCTCCCGCCAGAGGTAAAAGGCCACGGCCGGCTGCCGGTTGACCAGTGTCGGTACGCCGCGCAGACCCTTGAGGCCCTCGAAGCCGCCTTCGATCCAATCATGCAACACCGCGTCGCGGCCGACGTGCAGGCCCGGGGTGGGCGGCATCGAGCAGCGGACGTCCTCCCGCAGCAGGGCGGCGAGCCCGTCGATGTCTGTGGCCACGCTGGCGTCGGTGTAGCGGCGCACCAGCTGGCGCGTCTCGGAGTTCTGTTCACCGCCGGGTCCAGTCCTGCCGCTCGGCGGGCAGGTGCTCCCGCATGCCGGCGCGAGCCCGCTGCAGCGCGCTGTTCACCGAGTTGACGGAGTCCCCGAGGAGCTCGGCGACGTCCTTCGCCGGCCAGCCGAGCACGTCCCGCAGGATCAACACAGCCCGTGGACGCGGCGCGAGGTGCTGGATCGCGACCAGGTACGCCAGCTCGATGGTCTCCCGCGCGACCGCGACGGCCTCCGGCTCGTCGGCCTCGTTTGCGGGCAATTCGTCGAGCAACCGGTACGGGTAGGGTTGCAGTCACAGCACCTCGCCCCCGGTCGCGGGCTCCGGACGGCGCTTGGCGAGCAGGTCCAGGCAGGCATTCGTGGCGATCCGGTACAGCCAGGCTCGAAACGTCGACCGCCCGTCGAACGTGTCTCGCCGTCGCCAGGCACGGAGGAACGTCTCCTGCACCGTGTCCTCGGCGTCTTGGAACGACCCGAGCATCCGGTAGGAGTGCACGTGCAGCTCTCGCCGGTGCCGCTGCGTCAGTCCTGAGAACTCCGGCTCGTCGACTTGGCCAAGTCCGCTCCCGCCTATCCCGCTCGTGCTGAGCTCCTCCAACGGCGTGTCCGCACTCATCCCATCAGCCGTCCTCGTAGTGTTTCGTCTCGTCGTGTCCCGTTGTAGATGTGACGGATGCGGACGGGACAACTCATCACCCACGGGCGTGCCGGACAGCTGCTCGTACCGTACGGCCCGTCCTGCGCTGCTGGGCGGTGTCGGAGCGCGCTGGCATCATGCCGCCATGCCCACCACTAACTACGTCAACACCCTGATCACGGTGTCCCCGGACACCAATGCTGTCGTCGCGACGGCGCCACCGAGTGGCAAGGGATCGGTCGCGGAAGTGCAGTTCGCGATGATGCACGGTCACGACTACGAGTTGACGAGCGACGATGTCATCTTCGCCGTCTTCGCCGAGCGCAAGGGCATCGCCGTCGAGGAACGGGGGACGGCCCGTGCCCAGTTTTTCGCCAAGGGCCAGCCGTGCTTGCGTACCTCGCCGTTGGCCAAGACCTACGGCTGGGGTATCCACGCCGACGCAGCAAGCCGGGTCGCGCTGGTGCCGATGGGATCAAGCAGGTACGACGCCTTGATGAGCGACGACGCGACCGCCAAGCGGGCGGCCATGAGGACATCACGCTCGGGCTAACCGAGCCCACCGCCATCGACGGGAACCGCACGGCCGTTCGGCGGTGCGGAGTCCTGGCGACCGGCAATGATGAGGGCCGACGATGCGTTGGCGCAGGTGTCGCCGCTGGGCTCGGCTGGTCAAACCGGCCAGACGAGCCGAGTAGAGCGGCTACTCCGAGTTCCACAGCTCCGGCGCCTTCGAGGCCACCGACCCCGTGCGCTCCGATCGAGACTTACGCCAGTAAGCCGTCTGCTGATTGACCGCTGGTTCTCATTAAGTGGTTTCACAGCGAGGGCGAGAACGAGCTGGCGGAGTCTCGCACTCTACGGCGCGCACACGCTGCGGGTCAGGTCGATGCACACTTCCTCGACCTGGCGACCTACGAAGTCGGCAACGTCATGCTGTGCGCACTAGCACCCGGGATCACGACCCGCTCAAGTCGGAGCCCGCATATCCGGCATGTTGGTCAGCCAACCGCAAGGACCGGCTCAAGTCGAGCTGGACTTTTCCTGACCAGTTCGCCTCGCCGCGGATCGAAGCGGCGCGGGGGGCCTGGTGCGGCGTCGACGGTTACAGGTCCGCTTCCTGCCCCACTGTCATCGTTTCGGCCGGGTCCGGTTCACCTGGCGACCAAGGATCGCTAGCCGTGGGCCATCTGGTCGAGACACACCGTGATCGCGAGAATGAGGGGCACGTCCTGGCCCTGGGCCAGCTGGACACCGTAGGTGTCACGCACCCGGAACCACTTCTTCGAGACCTCGGCGACCTTCTTCCCGTCGCGCTCGATCTCGTACTCGTGGTCGACGATGTTGCCGTGGGCCTTCAGGTCCTCGCCGCCGTCAACGTCGACGATGTAGTGGTCGCGGATGCCGATCAGGCGCTTGTGCACCGTGGCCTTGGTCGCACCCCGCTCGATCGTCATCTTGTCGCGGACACTGAGCTTTTTCTCCTGAATCTTGGACACCTCGTTGCCATGGGCGTCCTCGAGAATGAAGGTGTCCCGCAGCCGGACCGCTTTGCCGTCGACCTTGTAGGCCTTGTTGCCGTTGTCGTCCTCGATCCAGAAGTCATCGCCGATGGCAAAGATCTTCTCGCGCATCTGGAACGTCGGCCCGTCGAGCCCGTGATGACGCAGTCCCATGGCAACTCCTTCACCGCCGAGTGCGGGCCCTCGTGGCCGACTCTGCCGCCACCCTAGTCCTGTTGGGCATCGTCGGGGCGTCCGAGCATTGAGTCACGGCTCGATCAGCCGGAATTCGACGCCCAGCAGAGGGTAGGTGCTGAGGGCTCGCCGGTCCCGGGTCGGAAGCCGTCGGTCGTGGATTCGAGCGGCCTCGCCGACCAAGGCGTCATAAACGGCTCCGCCGGCGATGCCGTGAGTGGCCAGTCGAGTATCGACGGCGAACCTCTGGCTATCGCTGGTCGGCGTCATGCCACCGCTGGCCGTAGCTCCTTGGGGATGACGACCCGCCCTGCTCGATCGACGGTTACGATCATGGTTGCCGTGACCAAGAGCCGACTGCACCACTGGGTCGCGCCGCCGCGCCGTGCGGACCAACGGGACTGTCGTGCGGGCTCGATTCCCCGACCTCGACCCGGCGGACTTCCAGGCTCCGGATCATCTGCTGAGCCGACTCCACCGTCCCCGACCGGAGTGATCATGACCAATACCGATGCGCGTACCGAGTTCGCCCTATGCCCAGACCAGGCCCACCCCGACGCTGTGCAGATCTTGCAGCCTCGCCTGGTGCCGCTCGGCGGCCCGCGCGCGATGACCGTGCGTCGCACCCTGCCGCACCGCGAACGGTCTTTCGTGGGGGCATGGTGTTTCGTGGACCACTACGGTCCCGATGAGGTGTCCAGCACCGGTGGGATGGACGTGCCCCCGCATCCCCACACCGGGTTGCAGACTGTCAGCTGGCTGTTCGACGGGGAGATCGAGCACCGCGACAGCACTGGCGTGCACGCCACTGTCGCTCCGGGCGAGGTCAACCTGATGACGGCCGGCCAGGGGATTGCGCATTCGGAGGTCTCCACCGCGACCACGACCACGTTGCGGGGCGTGCAGCTGTGGGTAGTCCTGCCCGCGGCCGATCGGCACGTCACCGCCGGCTTCGAGCGATATGCCGTGCCGCTGGCCGAGGTGGCTCCAGGCGTACGGGCCCGGGTCTTCGTCGGCGAGTTGGCCGGCCAGGTGTCGCCGATCCACACTTTCACGCCGCTGACCGGTGCGGAGATCCACCTCGACGCCGGCACTCGCTGGACCGTCGAGGTCTCGCCCGAGCACGAGCACGCGCTGCTGATCGACTCCGGATCGGCCACTCTGTGCGGCGCGGCCCTGGCCGAGGGTGAGCTCGGCATCGTCGACGCCGGACGTCGCGAATTGTCCTTGGTGGCCCGGGAGGACACCCGCGCCCTGTTACTGGGCGGCACCCCATTCGAGGAGGAAGTGGTCATGTGGTGGAACTTCATCGCTGCCACCCACCAGGAGATCGAGTTGGTCCGCGAGCAGTGGCAGGAGCACGCCGCGCGATTCGGCGAGGTTCCCGGCTACTCCGGGAAGTCATCCCGCCTCCCTGCTCCACCGATGCCCGGTGTCCGCCTGCGACCGCGCGGTTCTCGCGGTGACAGCCCCGGGCGCTAGACTCAAAGGTCAGTTCGGAACTTGACGAGCCCGCAGCAAACAGGATCCATATTTGCGCTCTGGGCCACCAACAAGCGGGAAACCTCATCGATCCACGCTTGTTCGACTCCGTTTGATCCTGCCGACCTGAGTTTCGCGTCAGCCCGACG
>JAKDLH010000438.1 GCA_030452945.1 Microlunatus sp.
CTGGAAACCGAGCTTGTCCACAGCGGCGATGGCGTCAGTCAGCTCCTCGACGACCAGTTGGCCATGCCGTGGGAGTGGGGACAGTCCGCGTACGGCTCCAGCAATGCGGCCGTCCCCGCCTCGATCACGCCGTCGGCGAAGAACTTGATCGTCCGGGCAGTCAGCCACTGGGACGCCTCGGCCGCCACCCGCGTCCGCATATCGACGAAACCGCCCAGACTGTCGTACCACGTGCCAGGTTCGGCCGAGAAGCCAAGGTTCGCGCGGACCTTGAGCCGGTCCGCGGCCGCGGCGGCCAGCCAGGCCGGCAGGTGGTGTGGTTCGACCATCGCGTCCTGGACCCAGGTGATCCCAGCGGCGGCGAACCGGCCGGTGACATCGGCCAGCGCAGTAACTTGCTGATCCAGTGGCGTCGACGGAAGAAGTTCGAGTACCGGTTTGATCGCACCCCACTCGCGCAGCGTGCCAAGCGGCGACCCGTCGGTCCGCCGCACGATCTGACCGTCGGCCGGTTCGGCGGTCGACGCGTCGATTCCTGCGCGGCGCAGCGCCTCAGAATTGACCCACAGGGTGTGATAGTCCATGGTCCGCAGGGCTACCGGCCGGTTCGGCACGACGCGGTCCAGCCAACGTGCGTCGAACCGCCCTTCGGCAGCCAGCGTCGGGTCAAACGCGTCTCCGACAACCCACTCGGCATCGGGATGCGACTGCGCCCAGGCGGCGACGGCCGCCAGCATGTCCTCGATCGTTGTCGCGAAACGGACATCGGCCCCGAGCAGCCCGATGCCGCCCAGCAGCGGATGCATGTGGCCATCGGCGAAGCCGGGAAGCAACGCACCGCCAGCGAGGTCCACGACCGTCGTAGCGGATCCGACAAGCCCGTCCGCGTCGCAGTCGGCGCCGACTGCGACGATGAGCCCGTCGGCCACAGCGATCCGATCGGTGATCGGATCCTTCCGCGATCCGGTCAGCACCGTGCCACCCCGGAAAACGAGGTCTGCTGCCATGCTTGCCTCCCGGTAACGGACTTCGACGGTCGCTGGTGGTTGTCCCGCTGATCTGCCGAGCGTCGATTTGGTCGACCTGGTTCTCGACACTTTCGGCACCCTCTTGCGCGAAGCGATGGCCCGACACTACCGATCACCTCTGTCGACCCGGCACTCGCCCTGGCAGCGCAGGTCGCGACGCTGGACCCTCGAGGTCCAGGGCCAAGAATCTCGTGGTCAACGGTGCCGAGCTCCTCGACATCGCGTGGAGCTATAGCACACCTCTGCTCGAGTCCATCGGGATCGCAGGGCTGGTCACCTTCTGGCCGGAGAAGAGCGTCGACCTGGAGGTCAACGTCGACGGCCAGCGGATCTAGGCGCCGCCGAGCATAACGCCGAGAGCGAGCAGACCGAGACTGAGCACTCCGATCAGTGCCCGCAGTGCAGTCGCACGGCGGGCACCCCGGCGGACCTGCTCGGCGAGGCGGAGATCGCCCGGCTCGCCTCTCGCCCGTCGACGCAATCGCCCCATTCCCCGCGCCTGCACGACCCCGACGGCGGTGACAGCGGCGAGAGCGATCGCGATGACCACCGTGGCGACGAGCACTCCGTCCCAGGGACGGCCGAACAACAGCGCCACGCCACAGGCGTAGGCCACGAGGAGCGCGATGGTCGTCACGAGCCCGTAGGTGCGCCCGAGCTCACGGAAGAACCCCGACCGCGTCGCCGGGTCCATCGTGCGGGTGGCGACGCGGGAGACGACGATCAAGGCGACGTAGCCGCCGAGCCAGATCGATGCTGCCAGGATGAGCACGCCGGTGACCGCCGTGGCGGCCGCGTGCGGCATCTACGCGTTCTGCAAGGTGGCGTTGACGGTGATCTTCGTGCCGGCGAACAACCGTGAGATGGGGCACAGCGCGGCCGCCTGGTCGACGGCGGACTGGAAGCCGTCCGGGTCGATCCCGGGCACCTGTGCGCTCGCGGTCAGGTCGGATGAGACGACGGTCGGCTTGCCGTCCACCTCATCGAGGGTGACCGTCGCCGACACCGTCAGCTGCTCCGGCGGGTGGTGGCCTTCGGTGAGGACGAGGTTCAGCGCCATGGCGAAACAGGACGAGTGGGCGGCCGCGGCCAACTCCTCCGGACTCGTCTTGCCCTCCGGCGCCTCG
>JAKDLH010000439.1 GCA_030452945.1 Microlunatus sp.
CCAGATCCACGGCGTCCAGCAGCTGCTGGCCGAAGGCGGGCAGCTCCTCGACACAGGACAGCAGGTAGTCGCGGTGCTCCTCCAGGGAGCGCCGCCCGTCCGGTCGCACCGGCGGAGGCAGCGGCAGCGGCTCGCGCTCCGGGCGTACGGGCGCATCCTCGGTCTTCTTGCGGCCGAACAAGGGCATGACGCCTACCCTAGGCCGCGGCGTCATGGCCGCCGGGCAGCGGCGCACGGACAAGGCCAGCAACCGACCCGTCCGCAGCCGACCCGTCAGAAGCCGACCACCGGGTGCGGCACGTACGGGCCCTCTAACCGCGTCTTCTCCTCCGCGTTGAGTTCGAGTTCCAACGCCGCGATTGCGTCGGACAGGTGCGATGGCTTGCTCACGCCGACGATCGGCGCCGACACGACCGGGTTGGCCAGCACCCAGGCAAGTGCGACCTGGGCCGGTGACACTCCGCGCTCTGCGGCCACCTCGGCCACCCGCTCGACGATCACCCGGTCGGTGGACTCGTCGTAGAGCGTCTGACCGAAGGTGTCGGTCTCGGAGCGAGAAGTCTGCTCATCCCACGGCCGGGTCAGCCGGCCGCGAGCGAGCGGGCTCCACGGGATCACCCCGATGCCCCGATCGGCGCAGAGCGGATACATCTCCCGCTCCTCCTCCCGGTTGATCAGGTTGTAGTGGTCCTGCATGGTCACGAACGGGTGCCAGCCGTGGATCTGCTGGAGATAGAGGGCTTTGAAGAACTGCCAGGCATACATCGATGAGGCCCCCAGATAGCGGACCTTGCCGCTGTCGACCAGGTCGCTGAGCGCCTGCAGGGTCTCCTCGATCGGTACGCCGGCGTCCCACCGGTGGATCTGGTAAAGGTCGATGTGGTCCAGCCCGAGCCGTCGCAGGCTGGCGTCGCATTCGGCAAAGATCGCCTTGCGGGACAGGCCACCCCGGTTGGGGCCCTCGCCCATCCGCCCGTGCACCTTGGTGGCGAGCACCAGTTCGTCGCGGTTGCCGTACTCGCAGAGCCCGGCCGACGATCTCTTCGCTCGATCCGTCGGAGTAGACGTTGGCGGTGTCGAAGAAGTTGATCCCCGCCTCGACCGCCGCCTTGATCAGCGGCCGGCTGTCCTGTTCGGGCAGGGTCCACGGATGTCGGCCTCGATCGGGCTCGCCGAAGGTCATGCAGCCCACGCAGATGGGCGAGACATCGAGACCCGTACGACCCAGCTTCACGTACTCCATGGAGTCACCGTAGTCAGCGTTCACCAGGCGGCGGTCGCACACACCAGACACCAGGGTGATGAACTGGTCGGTGTGAGCGCTGATCCCGATGCGGTGGCGATCGCCGCCGCCAAGACCATGCTGCGCGACGCCGTACGACTGCGGCGCGCCGCCAGGGCCCCAGACCGACGTCGCGTACACGACGAGGAGCGGTTCGCCCGGCTGGTCGATCTGCTGGCCGCAACCGGTCCTCGGCGGCTGGCCGCCTACCTATCGACCGACGACGAGCCCGATTCGCTCCGTCTCGTCGCCTGGTCTCGTGCGCACGGCCTCGAGGTGCTCCTCCCGGTGCTCACCGATGGCACCGGTGGGTGGCTGCCGTCGCCCGCGTGGGCGATCTATCAGGGTCCGGAAGCGTTGCGTGAGGGCCGGTCCCGGATCCTGGAGCCGACCGGTCCCGTGCTGCCCGAGGACGCTCTCGCCGCCGCCGACCTGATGGTCGTTCCCGGCCTGGCAGCCGACGCCGGTGGGCATCGAATGGGGCGTGGTGGCGGCTGGTACGACCGGGCGAGGGAGGGTTGGTCCGAGCTGGAGACCTGGTTGTTGCTTAACGACGACGAGGTGCTCGAGGTGGTCCCGACGGCCCCCTGGGACCTGCCCGTCGACGTGATCGTCACCCCGAGTCGGACCCTTCGGGCGACACCGACACCGACACCGACACCGACACCGACGACGACGACGACGGACTGACCGGACTGGTTTGGACCAGCCGGCCAGAAACCGCAGCCGTACGAGCCTGGAGACCGCAAGATTCGACCGCCCGGCCACAACTCACTCCCGCCCGGGTGCCCCGGACAACGAGAATCGACGAGCCGGCCGAAAATCGCGGTCCATCGACACCCAACGACCACGAGAATCGACCA
>JAKDLH010000084.1 GCA_030452945.1 Microlunatus sp.
TGCTCCGCGACGATCTCGCTTCCGGTGCCCTGGGCATCGAAGTGATCGACGTCGGCCCGGGCACCGCCACCGCCGCCATGACTATCACTGACACGATGGTCAACGGGCACGCGATCGGTCACGGCGGCTACGTCTTCCTGCTGGCCGATACCGCCTTCGCCTACGCCTGCAACTCCTACGGCGTGGCCACGGTGGCAGCCTCCGCCGACATCACCTTCATCGCTCCGGTCTACGCCGGTGACCGTCTCACCGCGGTCGGGGTCGAGCGCGCCAAGTGGGGACGCAGCGGGATCTACGACATCACCGTAAGCAACCAAGCAAGGGTCGTCGCAGAGTTTCGCGGCAACTCCCGAACCATCGCACGCTAACCCGAAGACGAGAGGAACAAGCACGAGATGGAGCGACCAATGCCAAAGGTACGGATCAAACTTCTGACCATCGCCGTCACTGGAGCGTTGCTGCTGGCGCTGGGGTCGTGCGCGGAGAGCAGCACGCCCACCGACGAGGAAGGCGGCGGTTCTACCGAAGGCCCTATCGCCGTCGGCGCGGTCTTGGACATCACTGGTGCCGGGGCCAGCTTGGGCGTTCCCGAGCGCAAGACCGTGGAGATGCTGGCCAAGCAGATCAACGACTCCGGTGGCATCAACGGTCGACAGATCAACCTGATCATCGAGGACAACCAGTCCACCGAGGACGCCGCCGCGCGCGCGGCGAGCAAGCTGCTCCAAACCGACAAGGTGAGCCTCCTGCTCGGTGCATCCCGGACGGGTCCCAGCCTCGCCATGCGACCGATCGCCGAGCAGGCCAAGATCCCGATGATCTCCTTCGCCGCCAACGAGAAGATCGTGCACGACTCGACCTGGGTGTTCAAGACGGCCCAGAACGACAACGTCGTGATCGAGAAGATCATCGATGACATGCAGAAGAAGGGCTACAAGACGATCGCTATCGCCCGAGATGCCTCCGGCTTCGGGGAGGGCGTGGCCGAGACCTTCACCGAGCTCGGCAAGGACGCCGGCATCAAGGTGGTTGCCGTCGAGAAGTTCGCTCCCGACGCGAGCGACTTCACCGCGCAGATGGTCAACATCCGCAACGCCGATGCCGACGCCAACGTCATCTGGGGTATCCCGCCGGCCGCCTCGCTGGCTCAGGTCGCCTACCGTCGCCTCGACATCAAGGCTCCGGTCTATCAGTCACACGGCATCGGCAACCAGGTCTTCCTGGACTCGGCCGGCAAGTCCGCCGACGGACTCCTCGCGCCCCTCGGTCGCCTGCTCGTGGTGGACCAACTGCCAGCCGACGACCCGCAGCGCGATGTCATCTCCGGCTTCGTCTCCGACTACAAGAAGGCGTACAACGAGTCGCCCTCAACCTTTGCCGGACACTCTTTCGACGGCTTCACCATCGGGATGAACGCGCTCAAGGAGGCGGGCACCGATCCCACCAAGCTGCGCGAAGCGATCGAAGGCGTCAAGGACTGGCCCGGCGTCAGCGGCGTCTTCACCATGACCCCTGAAAACCACTCCGGACTGACCAAGGACGCCTTGGTGATGGTCACGGTCCAGGACGGTAAGTGGAAGCTGGTCCCAGGCCAGGGCGAATGAGCGACCTCCTCCAGCTGCTCTTCTCCGGTCTGGCCCAGGGGTCGATCTACGGCCTCGTGGCCATCGGTTTCGTCGCCGTCTTCTCGGTCCGAGAGATCGTCAACCTCGCTCAGGGTGAGTATTCGGCGCTGGCCGGCCTCAGCGCGATCAGCGCGGTCGCTGCCGGCGTGCCGCTGTTGCTCGCGATCCTCCTGGTCGTCCCCTTGGTGATCGGCGTCTCGGTGATCATCGAGCGGGTCTGCATCGAACCGGTCCGGCGGATGACACCGCTGGTGTCGATCATCTTGACCCTCGGGGTCTCGACGGCGTTGAAGGCAGCGATGCTGCTCATCTGGGGGCCGCAGGCCCGCGGACTGCCGCCGTTCCCGGGCAGAGACCTGGTCGTGGCCGGGATCAGCGTGCGCAGCCAGGAGCTGTGGATCATCGGGATCGCGGTCCTCGTTGCTGTCGTGGTCATCTGGGCCTATGAGCACACGTTGCTCGGTAAGGCGATGCGGGCATGTGCCGAACAGCCGGTGGCGGCACGGTTGGTCGGCATCTCCCCGCGAATGGCCACAATGATCGCCTTCGGGATCGCCGGTCTGGTGGGTGCCGTCGCGGGTGTGATCGGCAGCCCGATCTACTTCAGCTCCTGGGACTACGGCTTGGGACTGGGGTTGAAGGGGTTCGTCGCGGCGACCCTCGGCGGCTTGATCTCGCTGCGGGTGGCGCTGTTCGGCGGGGTGGTCCTGGGCATCCTGGAGAATCTGGTCGCCGGATATATCGATAGTGGATATCGAGACGCCGTGGCGTTCCTGGTCCTGCTCCTGGTGTTGCTCATCCGGCCGCAAGGTCTGATGCTCAAGGCGTCGGGGGCGCGAGTCTGATGCGCTCTGAAGGAATCCTGCGCTTCTATCTCCCGTTCGCGCTGTTCGCGGTCATCCTGGTCGTCTTCCCTCTGGTCGCCTCGATCAACCTGGTCAACATCGGTGTCTACGCGTTGATTTACGCGTTGGCGGCAATCGGTCTGTCCCTGCTGATGGGCCTGGCCGGCCAGGTCAGCCTCGGCCAGGCCGCCTTCTTCGCCGTCGGCGCCTACACCCACGCGATCTTGGTGACGAAGTACGCGGTACCCGGTGTGTTGGCCGCGCTCGCCGCCGTCCTGGCCGCCATGCTCGTCGCGCTGCTGGTAGGTCTGCCGCTGCTGCGGCTGCGTGGCCACTTCTTGGCGCTGGCCACCCTCGGCTTGGGCATCATCGTCACGGTCGTCGCCCGTGAGCTTGAGATCACCGGCGGCACCTCGGGGATCTTTGGTGTCCCGAAGCCGGTGATCAACGGGCGCACCTACGACACCCCGAGCGAGTTCTTCTGGCTGCTGAGCCCGGTCATCCTCATCGCCCTGCTGCTCGCTCGCAATCTGGTGCGTAGTCGGACGGGTCGAGCGCTTGGCGCGGTGAACGACTCCGAGGTCGCCGCGGAGTGTCTGGGAGTCAACACGTTCGCCCTGCGTCTTCGGGTGTTCGTGCTGGCGGCGGGATACGCCGGTCTGGCCGGGGTGTTCTACGCCTACTGGCTGGCCGTGGTCAGCCCCGAAGCAGCAGGCTTCGAGTTGAGCGTGTCGCTCCTGCTCATGGTGATCCTGGGTGGCCTCGGCACCGTCTGGGGCGCCATCACCGGGTCGGTCATCGTCCAGGGCCTCGACGAAGGCATGCGGGCGCTGATCCCCAAGATCATTCCGGGCGCGACGGGCGAGGTGCAGCTCCTCGGTTTCGGCATCGTCTTGGTATTGCTGATCATCTTGTTGCCCGGCGGGTTGGCCCAGTTGTGGGGAATGGCCAAGAGCCACCTGCACGATCGGTTGGCCGCCCGCCGAAGCGCCGCCGAGATGGCTGAGCCAGATCAATCGGCCGGGGTGGACGACAAAGTTGGACCCGAACCCGGAGCACCGGCAGCCGCCGGTTCGAAGCCTTCCCTCGACGGTGTGCTCGATCATGCGCTCATTCCAGAACGTGGCAGCACCGTGCTTCGCATCCGGGGGCTCACCAAACGCTACGGTGGCGTCGTCGCCGTTGACGACGTCGATCTGGACGCGCAAGCGGGCGAGATCCTGGCCTTGATCGGGCCAAACGGGGCTGGGAAGACGACCTGCTTCAACATGATCACCGGCGTCCTCGTACCTACCGCCGGAACGATCGAGATTCGTGGCACCCGCGTCGAAGGTCGGCGGCCGCACATCATCGCGCAGCTCGGCGCCACCCGGACGTTCCAGAACCTGCAGACCTTCGCCAGCACCACTGTTCTGGGCAACGTCGCCGTCGCTCGTCATCTGCGCTCCCGGGCCGGTCTGGTGCGCGGGATGCTGTCGCTGGCTCGCCGGGAAGAGCGTGACATCGAGCACGGCGCTCGGGCCGCTGTGGCAGCGATGGGTTTGCAGGATGATGCGGACCGCCCGGTCAAGGACCTGTCCTTCGGTCGTCAACGCCAGGTCGAGGTTGCTCGCGCGCTGGCCATGTCACCGATGTTGTTGCTACTCGACGAGCCAATGGCCGGCCTGTCTGGACCCGAACGCGACGAGCTTTCGGCACTGCTGCGGCAGACACGGGAAGCCGGCATCACCGTCGTCTTGGTCGAGCATGACGTCGACGCGGTCATGGCCTTGGCTGACCGCGTCGCCGTTCTCGATGATGGCCAGCTGATCGCGGTGGGCCCGCCGGAGGAGGTCCGTCAGGACGAGGCAGTCATCGCCGCCTATCTCGGCACGGACGACGACGCCGAGGACGTGTTGCGCCAGGCGGCCGAGGAGGTGCGCGGGTGACCGGCTTACAGGTGGAGGGTCTCACCGCGGCGTACGACCGGCTGCAGGTGCTGCACGGTATCGACCTGGAGGTCGCCCAAGGACAGATCGTCGCCGTGATCGGCGCGAACGGGGTAGGCAAGACAACGTTGCTGCGCTCGGTCTCCGGACTCCTACGGCCCCGATCTGGTCGGGTGCAGTTGAACGGCGAGGAGATCAGCTCCGCCAGCGCGGAGCAGATCGCCCGCCAAGGGCTCGCGCATGTGCCCGAGAACCGGCTCGTCTTCCCCTCGCTGAGTGTTGACGACAATCTGAGCTTGGGCG
This sequence comes from Microlunatus sp., assembly GCA_030452945.1. GTDB lineage: Bacteria > Actinomycetota > Actinomycetes > Propionibacteriales > Propionibacteriaceae > Microlunatus. Next base: position 4,702 of record JAKDLH010000084.1, read on the forward strand.
GCTGGACGACGCGCAAGGACGGTCATTACGAGGAACGCCGGACGCACGCGCTGGCTCTGTTCCCAAGACTCGCGGACCGGATCAATCTGTCAGCTGGTTCGCTCTCGGGCGGGGAGCAGCAGATGCTCGCGATGGCTCGGGCCCTGATGGCTGCGCCGTCGGTGATCGTGCTGGATGAGCCGAGTCTCGGGCTGGCGCCTCGGCTCGTCGGAGAGATCGTCGGGACCCTTGCCCGGCTCCGCGACGAGCAACAGCTGGCCGTCCTGCTCGTGGAGCAGAACATCCGCGCTGCGTTCCGGGTGGCCGACTACGTCCTGGTGATGGACCGGGGTGTGGTCGTCGCGGAGGGGTCACCGGCTGAGCTCGCCGACGACGCCCGGGTCCGCGCCGCATACCTTGGGGGCGACTCGACCTCGTCGGGGTCGATTGTTGCTCCAGACCCGTCCCCGACCACCCCGGCGACGAAGAACTCTCAGGAGTCGCGGTAGGCAGCCGAACCTTGCCTGCCCGATTCGGTCCTGCTGAGACAGGACCGATGAACCGGCACGGCTTAGATGACATCACCGTGACGACACCGAACACCACGCGAAAGGACCATTGCAGTGGCGCCAGCCGGCAACCCGCCGACCCATGACAATGACGCAACCTCAAACAGGTTCAAGAACTACTACTCCGGGATGGTGACCGCGCGACACCGCCTCGTCCGACCGCTGGTGATCATCACACTGGTGGCATTCTTTCTCCAGCAGATCTTGACGAACTTCACGTCGGTCCTCGATGGAGGGCCCTTCTACGGCATGACTTGGGCCTACATCTACGCCTTTGCCCTGTTCTTCCTGGTGGTCATTCTCACCACCTTCTACCGCAGCCGGATGGATCGAGCCGAGGCGACCTTGCGTCCCGCAGAGCTGGACCCTACGTCGACCCACTACGACGACAGCAACCAGTGGGACCAACACGAGAGACTCCTCGAGACCGAGGAAGAGCAGCGCGACCTGCTTGACCGGCAGGCGCATGGCGACGAGCAGAGCGGAGGCCGGGCATGAGCATAGAGTCTGCGGTCGTATTCACGATCTTGGTGTGTGTCACCCTGGGCATCACCTACTGGGCAGGTAAGAGGAACAAGTCCGTCGAGAGCCACCTAGTGGCTGGCGGACACATCACCGGCCGGCGAAATGGCGTGGCCATCGCGGGCGACTTCATCTCCGCGGCCACCTTCCTGGGCACCACCGGAGCCATCGCGCTGGGTGGCTTCAACGGCTTCTATCTGGCCGTCTACATTCCGATCGCCTACCTGCTCTGCCTCTTGCTCGTGGCCGAGCCCTTGCGCAACCTCGGCCACTTCACCCTCGGTGACGTGCTGGCTACCCGGTTCCGCGGTGACGGAGTGCGAGGAGCGATCGCTACGTCGTCAGTCGTGGTCTCGTTGCTGTATATGGTCGCCCAGTTCGTCGGTGCGGCCCTCGTCATCAAGCTGCTCTTCGGAATTCCCTACTGGTGGGCGGCCCTGGCCATCGGCATTCTCACCACGGTCTACACCTTGTTCGGTGGGATGTTGGCCACCACTTACATCCAGATCATCAAGACCGCGCTGCTGCTGACTTGTGGGGCACTGCTGCTGGTGTTGGTGCTGATCAAGTTCGGTTGGAATCCGCTCAGTATCTTCCAGCAAGTGTCTGAGGCCTCCGACGGCGCCGCCCTCGAACCCGCTCGCAAGGGGGCGGCAGCACAGTGGGAACAGTTCTCACTGATCTTCGGCGTCACCCTGGGTGTTTTGGGTTTGCCGCACGTGATGATCCGCTTCCTCACCGTGAAGGATGGAGCCGCGGCCAGGACGTCGGCGGTGACGGCCATCTGGATCTTTGCGATCTTCTTGATCACGCTGCCGTTCCTGTCCTACGGTGCGGTGCTGCTGGTCGGCAAGGATGCGATCACCAAGGCGAGCGGCGGTGGGAACCTGACCATGCCACTGCTTTCGGAGAACGTCGGGGGGCCGCTGCTGCTGGCCTTCGTGTCGGCGGTCGCCTTCGCCACCATCCTGGCCGCCTTGTCGGGACTGGTCATCGCCACCACCGGCTCGATCTCCCACGACCTCTACAGCAAGCTGTTGAAGAAGGGGCAGGTCGACCACGGCAAGCAGTTGTTGGTCGCGCGTATCGCCACCGTGAGCAGCGCCGTCGTCGCGATGCTGATCGCCCTGGCTGCTCAGCAACAGAACGTCGCTTTTCTGGCCACGTTGGCGATCGCGGTCGCCGCTAGCGCTAACCTGCCGGCGCTGCTGTTCACCATCTACTGGCGCCGGGCTACTGCGATGGGGGTCGCCTGGGGGATGGTGGCCGGCCTGGTTGTCGCGGTGCTGATCATTCTGCTCAGTCCCACCTTCCGAGGGGGCGAGGCCATCCTGCCGATCAGCAGTCCGGGCCTGATCTCCATTCCGGTGGGCTTCCTGGTGATGTATCTGGTCTCACTCGCCACCCAGCCCAGAGGAGAGGCCTTGGTTGAAGCCGACCAGCTATTCGACCGAATCCGGGTTCAGGCCGTCACCGGGATAGATCCGGGAGACCCGGACGACAAGCTCTACCCGTCGAAAAGGGTGGCCGACCGCCGCACCACCTGATCGGTGATGCGTTCAGGGCGGCGCCGACGGTCAAGACGTCGACGGCGTCGCCCCGGCGCTGGACGGGGAGCGCAGCAGGAGAGAGAGGATCCCACCCACGACGGCGAGCACGGCGGCCAGCAGGTAGCTGGAGTCGAAGGTGCCACTGTGGTCGGCCAGGATTCCGGCGACTGCAGGTCCGGCTGCCTGTCCGACCCCGAACCAGACCGTGAGGATTCCCAGCGTGCGCACGGCTCTGGCTGGACCCATGTAGTCGCCAACGGCGGCCCCCATGATCCCGGGGATGCTCCAGGCGGACAACCCGAAGAGCACAACCGAGAGATAAAGGAACGGCGCCGGCAGTGGCGTGCTGGCCAAACCGAACGCGGCGGCGTGCATGGCGAAGACCGCGGCGAGCCCGAATCGACGGCCCGCCCGGTCCGACAGGGCCCCGAAGATCGGGCCGGAGAAGATGCTGAAGAAGCCTAGAGCGAACCAGAACCACCCGGCGGTGGATTCACTGAAGCCTCGGTCCTGCACGAGTGTGGTGACGATGAAGGTGACATAGATGACATAGCTGAAGCCGAACAAGAAGTAGATGATCCCCAGGTGCCAGGTGGCCCGTTTCTGCTCGACCGGTGATGCGGGCGTCGACGGATGGGCGTCCTTGACCGGGTGGCCTGCGGGGGTGAGCCCGACATCGGCGGGACGGTTGCGCAGCAACACCGCGGCCGCGACGGTGACGAGAACCACGAGCACAGCCAGCACGAACCAGCCGACGCGCCAGCCGGCGACCCCGTACCGGGAGTTGATCACGGGAATGATCAGTCCGCTCAGCATGATCCCGAAGCCGCTGCCACTGACGACGATACCGGCGGCCCGCCCCCGCAGACTGCGCTGGAACCAGTGCGAGACGAGTCCCACGATGGCGACGTTGCCGCTGCCACTGCCCAGTCCGGTCACGGTGAACAAGATCAGCACGACCCAGTAGCTCGAGCTGATCGAGATGATCATCAACGCGATCGCGATCGTCGCCAGGGCGGCGGGAATCAGGCGACGGGCGCCGAGACGCAGGTTGATCGATCCCGAAACGAGAGCGCCCACCAGGTAGCCGACGAAGTTCGCGGTGCTGATGACACCCATCTCTCGGTAAGACAAGTCAAGCGCACCGCCCATCGACGGCAGCAGCATCCCGAAGGCGAACCGTCCGATACCCAAGACGCACATCGCGACGAACACGCCGACGATGACCACGATCCAGCCGTAGTGCAGCCGTGACGGCAGCCGGCCAGAGCTTCGATCCGGCCTGTTTGGGCCGCGAGCGGACTGCATCTCTCCCCGATCCCCCATCTGCCCCCTCAGCTCAAGGTCGTGCGGTCTACGTTAGTGGCCGAATCCGAGTCGGTGTCTGCGCCCGACCGGGTGGTCGGGGGTCGGCCCGGCAATCTAGACTCACCCAGAGCCTCAGGTCGCGGACCGCGTCGAGAACGTTTTCGGCAGCGACCCGGCCCAACCGAAAGTCCGAGAGTACTGAGGAGGTCGTGGTGTCTGTCACCACTATCGCGGAAATGGCGTCATCGTTGCTGCCTTCCGATCCGCCGGTGCAGTTCATCGACGAACACGGTGATCAGCATGCCCATGAGCGCTACGAGATGCCCTCGCCGCAGACGCTGCTGGATGCGTACGCCGCCCTCGTGGTCGGGCGGCGGGTCGATCAGCAGGCCACCACGCTGGTCCGCCAAGGCCAACTGGCGGTCTATCCGTCCTCCCAGGGTCAGGAAGCCTGCCAGATCGGGTCCGTGCTGGCGCTACGGCCGACCGACTGGCTCTTCCCCACCTACCGGGAAAGCGTGGCTTTGATCACCCGAGGCGTGGATCCGGTTGAGGTCTTGTCGATGCTGCGCGGGGAGTGGCACTGCGGCTACGAACCCCGGCGCCATTTCGCGGCGCCGCAGACCACGCCGCTCGCGACCCAGACCATCCATGCGGTCGGGGTGGCGTACGCCGCACAGCTGCGGGACGAAGACACCGTGGCGCTGGCCTACCTCGGCGATGGAGCGACCAGCGAAGGCGACTTCCATGAGGCGATCAACTTCGCGGGCGTGTTCAAGGCTCCGGTGATCTTCTTCGTTCAGAACAACCACTACGCCATCTCGGTGCCACTGGCCAAGCAGACGGCGGCGCCCTCGCTGGCCCACAAGGGGATCGGCTACGGGGTCCGCGGCGAACGCGTGGACGGAAATGACGTGGCGGCCGTGATCTCGGTGATTTCCGACGCGGCCGACCGCGCCCGAGCGGGCGGGGGACCCACCCTGATCGAGGCCCACACCTATCGGATGGCCGCCCACACCAACGCCGACGACGCGACCCGCTATCGAATCCAAGAGGAAGTCCAGACCTGGCAGGACAAGGATCCAGTCGACAGACTACGGACTTACCTGCGGACGTCCGGGCAACTCAACGAGGAGAAAGAGGCGGAGTTCGCCGATCGGGCGGATGCGGTCACCGCAGACGTGCGGACCCGCTTCCTGGCCGGGCTGCCACCGATCCCGCCGTCGGAACTCTTCGCCCACGTGCTGGCCGCCCCCACCCCCCAGCTTCGGAGCCAAGCGGACCAACTGCGGGCCGAACTCGCCGCCGAAGGGGAGGAATGAGATGGCGACCACCACGATGTCAGAGGCGTTGAACCAGGCCTTGCAGGACTGCCTCGCCGAAGATGACCGGGTCGTTGTCTTCGGTGAGGACGTCGGCCCCCTCGGCGGAGTGTTCCGGGTCACCGACGGGTTGACCGCGAAGTTCGGCGAGGAGCGATGCTTCGACACCCCGCTCGCGGAATCCGGGATCGTCGGGATGGCGATCGGGATGGCCATGAACGGCTTCCGGCCAGTGGTCGAGATGCAGTTCGATGCCTTCGGCCTACCGGCCTTCGACCAAGTCGTCAGCCACGCGGCCAAATACCGCAACCGGACCCGCGGCACCATCAGCCTGCCGCTGGTGATCCGGGTTCCGACCAACGGCGGGATCGGCGGCCTGGAACACCACTGCGATTCCTCCGAGGCCTACTACGCTCACACCCCCGGGTTGATCGTGGTCGCGCCCAGCACGGTCGAAGACGCCTACACGCTGCTGCGGGACTCGGTGGCCTTGGATGACCCGGTGATCTTTCTGGAGCCCAAACACCTGTACTGGAGCAAGACCGACCAGGAGTTGCCCCGGCAGGGGGACCCGATCGGCCAGGCGGCCGTCCGACGGTCCGGTCGAGACGTCTCGCTGATCACGTACGGTAGTTCGGTCCCGTTGGCCCTCGAAGCCGCCGATGCGGCCGTCGAGGAAGGCTGGGACGTGGAAGTGATCGACTTGCGCAGCCTGGTCCCGCTGGACGAGGCGACCGTGACCGCCAGTGTCCGCAAGACCGGGCGAGCGGTCGTGCTGGCGGAGGCTCCGGGGTTCGCCAGCGTGGCCAGCGAGATCGCGGCCCGGATCGGCGAGGAGTGCTTCCACTCCCTGCTCGCACCGGTCCGCCGAGTGACCGGATTCAACATCCCCTATCCACCGCCCAAGCTGGAGAACAACTATCTACCCAGCGTCGATCGGGTGCTGGACGCGGTGGCCGACCTGCAGTGGGAGGACTCGTGAACCTGCGCACCTTTAACCTGCCCGATCTGGGCGAAGGTCTGACCGAGGCGGAGATCATCCGCTGGCTGGTCTCCCCCGGCGACGTGATCATCGACGACGAGCCGGTGGTCGAGGTGGAGACCGCCAAAGCGACCGTCGAGGTGCCAGCGCCCTACGCGGGCGCAGTGACCGAGCTGCATGGCGAGCAGGGCGGATTCGTCCAGGTCGGTTCGCCGCTGATCACCGTCGAGGTGGGCGCGGTGCGGGCCGACGAACAAGCCAGCCCGGCGCTGGAAGAGCCCGCCGCTCAGGCTTACGTCGAGGAGGAGCGGGCCGGATCGGGGAACGTGCTGGTGGGCTACGGCACCGGGGCGGGCAGCGGGAGCGCCGCCCGCGCCGGTCGTCGACGGTCACGATCGAGCCGAACCGCGCAGCACCGGCCGGCGGCGGCGGCC
>JAKDLH010000440.1 GCA_030452945.1 Microlunatus sp.
GCTGAGCGGTCTCGACCCAGGGCACGAGCCGACCCACGGCGACTTCCACGAAGGTCAGCTGTTCACCGACGGGGGGCGGGTGACCGGTCTGCTCGACATCGACACCGTCGGCCCCGGTCGGCGGGCCGACGACCTGGCCTGCTTGGTGGCCCATCTGTCCACGGTGCAGCGGATGAGTGCGGTGCAGGCGGCCCGGGTGAGCCAGCTGGTGCGGACCTGGATGCCGGTCTTCGACGCCCGGGTCGACCCGGTCGAGCTGCGGCTGCGGGCCGCGGGGGTGATCGTGTCGTTGGCCACCGGTCCCTACCGAGGACAGGAACCGCGCTGGGAGGCTGAGACCGACCAGATCATCCAGGCGGCTGAGCGGCTCGTACGGAGTGCGGGATAGCCGCTGGGGCGGAGCGGGGGTGGCGGTCGCGCAAGCCTCGCGGTGGAGGACGAGAATGAGTCACCCCAGCTCGGCGCGGAAGGACGATGATGAGAGGTCACACCGAGTCGGGCACCCCGTTCGAGCCCGTCTACGGTCCGGAGGCGCTGGCCGGATTCGACCCGGCACTGGCCTTGGGTGAACCCGGCGCCTACCCGTACACGCGCGGGGTCTACCCGTCCATGTACACGACCCGGCCCTGGACCATGCGCCAGTACGCGGGCTTCGGCACCGCGGCTGAGTCGAACGCTCGCTATCAGGAGCTGATCGGGAACGGCACCACCGGCCTGTCCGTCGCGTTCGACCTGCCGACCCAAATGGGGATGGACTCCGACGCGATCCTGGCTCGCGGCGAGGTCGGCAAGGTCGGCGTGGCGATCGACTCGATCGAAGACATGCGGGTGCTGTTCTCCGGCATCCCGCTCGAACAGGTGTCGACGTCGATGACCATCAACGCCCCGGCGGCGGTCCTGCTGCTGCTCTACACCCTGGTCGCCGACGAGCAGGGGGTCGAGCTATCGGCGCTGACCGGCACCATCCAGAACGACATCCTCAAGGAGTACATCGCCCGCGGTACCTACATCTACCCTCCGGCGCCATCCTTGCGCCTGGTCAGCGACACTTTTGCCTGGTGCCGGGAGCACCTGCCGCGGTGGAACACCATCTCCATCTCCGGCTACCACATGGCCGAGGCTGGGGCCACGCCGGCGCAGGAAGTCGCCTTCACCCTGGCCGACGGGATCGCCTACGTCGAGGCCGCCGTAGCGGCCGGGTTGGCCGTCGACGACTTCGCGCCACGACTGTCCTTCTTCTTCGTCGCCCGGACCACGCTGCTGGAGGAGGTGGCGAAGTTCCGGGCGGCCCGCCGGATCTGGGCGAAGGTGATGACTGAACGCTTCGGGGCGCAGAACCCGAAGTCGGCGATGCTGAGGTTCCACACCCAGACCGCCGGGGTGCAGCTGACCGCGCAGCAGCCGGAGCTGAACCTGGTCCGGGTCGCGGTGCAGGCGCTCGGCGCGGTGCTCGGGGGGACTCAGTCGCTGCACACGAACTCCTTCGACGAGGCCCTGGCGTTGCCCACCCAGAAGTCGGCCCGGCTGGCGCTGCGCACTCAGCAGGTCCTGGCCTACGAAACCGACGTGACCGCCACCGTCGACCCGTTCGCCGGGTCGTACGTGGTGGAGTCGCTGACCGACGACCTGCAGACCGAGATCGAGCGGCTGATGAGTGAGGTCGCCGACTTCGGTGGCGCGGTGGCGGCGATCGAGCAGGGTTTCCAGAAGACTCAGATCGAACGCTCGGCGTACGACCAGGCCCGGGAGGTCGACGCCGGCGAGCGAGTCGTCGTCGGCGTCAACCGCTTCCAGTTGGCCGAGGAGGAGCCGTACGAGCCGCTCCGCGTCGACCCGGCGATCGAGGCGGCGCAGACCGAGCGCCTCGTCCGGCTGCGGGCCGAGCGGGACGGCGCCGCGGTCGAGTCGGCCCTGGCCGCGCTCCGGGCCGCTGCGGCCGGCACCGACAACGTGTGCGTGCCATTGCGCGTCGCCTTGGCCGCCGGGGCGACCGTGGGCGAGGTCTGCGACACCCTCCGGGAGGTGTGGGGGATCTACCAGCCGATGGAGCGCTTCTGATCACCGGGGCCGTCGGGAGCGGTGGTGGCGGCTGGTCGCCCCGGGACCCGATGGTCGCGGCGGAGTTCGCCGCGACGCTTCA
>JAKDLH010000085.1 GCA_030452945.1 Microlunatus sp.
CCGGTCAGCAGCGCCTGCCGCGTCGGGGCGCACAGCGCGGTGGTGTGGAATCGGTTGTAGCGCAGTCCGCCGGTGGCCAGCCGGTCCGCGGTCGGCGTGCGGCAGGGCCCGCCGAACGTGCTGGAGGCGCCGAAGCCCACGTCGTCGAGGAGGATGATCAAAACGTTGGGCGCGTCCGCCGGCGGCAGCAGCGGTTCGATCGGCGGATAGGCGGTCTCTGGATCCTTGGCGTCGTAGGTCGTCAGTCCCGGGGCGGGACGGTCGGGGATCGGCAACATCGTGCGCGCATGTCGGTCGGGACTCATCGTGCTCCTCCTCTGGCGATCTTTGGGCCACAGTCTGGTCGCTGGAGGCGCCGTCCGCCTCACCCACGACGGGGGACCTCAGACACCCGCCGAATACTGCTGGGACGAGCAGCACCGCGGTCGATCGGCTCTACACCGGGTCCTCACCCGGGTGGGGTGTTGTTGCCGGGTCCCTCTCGGTGGAGTGTGGGCAGAGATCCGCTGGGTCGAGCGAGTTTTCGGCCGGTGTGATGACCGTGACGACGCCCGAGCTGTTGAGTTGGCAGGAGAAGCAGATGGAAGAGATCGCCCAGCCGTCAGACGCCGATGCCGCCCTCTTCGGCAACCGCTTCGTCACCCAGGAGGTCCCGACCCGGAAGTTCCCGGAGGCCGGCATGACCGCGCAGGACGCGTTGCGCCTGGTCAGCGAGGATCTGGCGCTGGAAGGCGATCCGGCGCGAAATCTCGCCACCTTCGTGACCACCTGGATGGAGCCGGAGGCACAGCGGATTATTGCGGGCAACCTGCACCGCAACTTCATCGACCACGCCGAGTACCCACGGACCGCGGAGATCGAGCAACGATGCATCCGGATGCTCGCTGACCTCTTCCATGCCCCGGGTGAAACCGTCGGCGCACGTACGCAAGGCTCCTCCGAGGCGATCATGCTCGGGGCCCTGTCCCTGAAGTGGAACTGGCGAAAGCGTCGAGGCCAGGCCGAGGGCTCGACGCCGGTTCCGAACCTCGTCTTCGGCGGTGATGTGCACGTGGTGTGGGAGAAGTTCTGCCGCTACTTCGACGTGGAGCCACGGATTGTTCCGTTGCAGCCAGGCAAGTACACCATCGGTCCCGAGGACGTGGAGCCTCACCTCGACGAGAACACCATCGGTGTGGCCGCCGTTCTCGGGACGACGTTCACCGGTCACCGCGACGACATCGTCGGCATCAATGATTTGCTGCTCAGGATCAAGTCCGAGCGCGATCTCGACATCCCGTTGCACGTCGACGGGGCGAGCGGCGGCTTCGTCTGGCCCTTCCTCTATCCCGACTCACCCTGGGACTTCCGGCTGGAGCAGGTGCGGTCGATCAACGTCTCCGGCCACAAGTTCGGGCTGGTCTATCCGGGGATCGGATGGCTGATCTTCCGCGAACGCGCGGACCTGGCCGAGGATCTGGTGTTCACCGAGAACTATCTCGGCAAGACCGACGAGACGTTCACCTTGAACTTCTCTACCGGCTCAGCCATGGTGCTTGCCCAGTACTACAACCTGGTGCGGTACGGCCGCGCCGGGTACGGCTACATCATGGCGAACATGCAGACCAACGCCGAGACGCTGGCTGAGCATCTCCAGTCGATGGGGCGATTCGAGATCATCGGCGCAGATCAGGAGCAGTTGCCGCTGGTGGCGTTCCGGCTAGCCGGCGAGCAGGTCTACGACGAGTTCGACATCGCCTGGCAGCTGGCAGCCGAGCGCGGCTGGATGGTTCCGGCCTACACGTTGCCCCCGAATGCCCAGGACGTGACGATCATGCGAGCCCTGGTCAAGGAGACGATGAGCCGCGAACACGTCGACACGCTGGCCCGCGACATCGAGGAGGCGTGCGCCACGCTGAGCAAGAAGGGTGGGGCGCACGAGTCGGAGCGCAAGAAGATGGTGACTGGTCCGGGTCACTGACGCCGCGTGGCAGCGTATCGGGTCAGGCGTTCAGGATCAGCGAGGTTCAGGGTTCTTCGGCGGTGGATGGTGAACTCCACGGTGGATCTCGGTGACTCGCGCAGTGCCAGGCGAATTCGGATCATCCACGATGGGTTCGTCGGCCATGAACAGCCGGATGATGTTGGCCAGCTCCCCGGGATGGCTGAAGTTGATCGCGTGGGCGGCGCCCTCCAACACGACGAGCAGCACGTGGCTGTCGGTCTGGGCCGCGACCTCGTGCACCCGCTCCGGGCTCGGCATCAGTGGGTCGAGATCACCGATCACGACTAGGGTCGGCACGTGCAGTTCGAGCAGCCGCTCCAGCGAAGGATACTGAGTCAGGGCACGGAACATCCGAAACGTGCTGGGGACACCAAACCGCAGGTAGTCCGGAACGGCGACCGAGAGCATCCGGGCAGGTTCGCGGAGGCCGTCGTGAGCGAGCTGACGCACGGCACGCTTGAGTGGCTGATTGTGCAGCCCGCCGGCCGGGGACACCAGGACCGCCCGCTCGATCCGCTCGGGGTAGGCGGAGGCGAACTCACAAATCACCGGGCAGCCCATCGAGTTGCCCACGAGTGTCGCTGAGGTGACCTGCCGGTCGTCGAGGAACCTGGCCGCTGCGTGGGCCAGGTCGGGCACACCCAACGCCGATGCCTTGCCGCTGCGTCCGAAGCCGGGGAGATCCGGCACGAACGTGTGGAAGTCGTCTTGGAGGCGTTCGGCGGTGGGGAGCAGGTAGCGACCGGAGAGACCGAAGCCGTGCAGGTGGATCATCGTCTTGGCGTCCGGAGGCTCCGGCGACTCCCGATAGAACACCTTGACGCCGTCGATCGTCGTCCACCGCTCAGCCAACGCCGAAGGTCGGCGCCGTGGGGGGCGCTCAGATCGCGGTCTACCCGGCACGTCGTTCATGTGATACCCCTGGTGGGTCGGCCCCGGCCTGGCGGACTACCCGCCAAGAATCTTGGCCTTCTGCCCTTCGAACTCCGCGTCGGTCAACACCCCGGCCGCGCGAAGCTCACCGAGCTCCTTGAGCTGCGCGATCTTATCGTCCATACCGGCAGGACCTGACGCCTGGCTGGGAGGCGGCGCGGGCTGGTACTGAGGTTGGGCTTGGTACGGCTGAGGTTCGTACTGCGGCTGGGGCTGGTATTGCGGCTCCTGAGCTGCCCAGCGGCCGCGCTGGCGACGGGAGACACGGTTGGAAACCGCGGTGGCGGTTCCGGCGACGACGGCGGTGCGCGCGACGCCACGAATGAGACCTGGCATGGACGGTGCCTTTCGTAAAGAGGGGGTTTGCGATCTAGAGCGCTAGACCACGGTATTGGTTTCCGATTCGGCTTCGGCCTTGGCTTCGGCATCGTCGAGGGCGGCGAGGATGGCCTGAGTGGGGATCCGACCGCTGGCCACGAGCTGCGCACCACTGCGGCGGAGCGCGGCGGCAAATGGCGCGGCCCAGGTGTTCTCGTAGACCAGGATGCCGGCGGCGCTGCCGGGTTCGACGGCCGAGGTGGCTTCGTCGATGTCATCCTGGCCGAGGAGACCGGAGGAGGCACCCTCGAAGACGGCTAGATCGAGCGTGCCGTCACCGTCGAAGTCGGCGATCTCCATCGCCGCGACCGATCCGTCGGTTTCCCGCTTGACGAAGATGAGATCCAAAATTCGGATGATGCCCGAGTCCACCAGATCGACGAGCAGCGGCAGTCCTTCGCCGGTCATCTTGTTGCCCGGGAACTCGACGACCAGATAGTCGATCGGGCCCGCTTCATCGAGCTCGGTACTCATAGTTGCCTTCCTTGGTGAGGTGGGGTTTGCGGTGCGCGGAACTGGAGCTGCTTGTGTCGACGAGGGTAAGCGATCGGCTTGGCGCGCAAGCACGAAAAACTCCGCCTTTCTCGTCTTGGCAACTGTGCCGTCGTGGTCGGTTCCGTGCTTCACCCGCTGCGGGTGAAGTCGCTACGCACGTTACCCGGCACGTTTGGCTGCGACGCTGACCAACGAATCGAGATGTGATGCCGCAGGCGACGACATACGCCATTCGGGTGGCGGGTGAGGTTCCCGCCGACGTACTCGACAGCTTCAGCGGCGTCTCGACCGTCGGGCAATCGCTCGACACCACGCTGCGTGCGGAACTGGTCGACGCGGCTGCCCTGCATGGCCTGTTGAATGCGCTGCGCGGAGCCGGGCTCGTCCTGCTGGATGTGCACCGTGAGTACGGATCCGGCTCACGTTGAGGTTTTGGATCGACCTTCGCGGCGCCGGACCCCGAGCTGGGCGGCTCCGGTGATCACGCGAGCGACGACGCCCACCAGAATCAAGCCCAAGACCATCTGCAGCAGCGCGACCACTCGGGCTGGCTGGGAGACGGGTGAGATGTCGCCGTACCCGACTGTGGCAAACGTGGTCATCGTGAAGTAGAGGGCATCGAGCCTGGTCATGGGCTGCGAGTAACTTCCGGCCTGGACACTTCCGATCTCGAAGTGCAGGACGGAGAAGACGACGATGAACAGCGGTCCCGTGATGCAGAGCGCCTCAACTGCCTTCATCAGGGGATACGGCGAGCGCACGATGGCCCGGAACTGAATCGCCAGCGCGACCCCGACCAGAACTAGTCCGCCCACCAGCTCGGCGAGGGAGAACGACTCCGACCGGTGGCTCAGCGGTAGCCAGAAGTAGCTGGCCACCACGACGCTCACCGAGACCAGTGAGCGAAGCAGCGCGACCAGCAGAGTTCGGCGAGGCGGACCCGCCTCGATGACGAGATCGTCGTGAGCCTGCCCGTCCGGCGACTCAGGCATCGTGCTGGTCCGCCGACTCAGGGCCACCCTGAACCGGCAGCGCCGTGGTGATCACGAAGGCCACCACCACGGCGATCACGATCTGTGGGGTCACGGCGATGCCGTCGACCCCCATCAGGAGGACGGCCAGCAGCGTCGAGGTCAGCGGCAAGCGGAGCATCGCCGCACACATGGCTCCGATGCCAATGCTGATCCCGCCGGCCAGCGAGAGACCCGGCAGGCCGCTGGCGGCGATTCCGAGGGCCGCCCCGACGAACAGTGCGGGAAAGACGGGGCCGCCGCGAAAGGCGCTTAGGGAGAGCGCGTAGACGAACGATTTGAAGACGATCAGAACGATCAGCACGGTGAGCGAGTACTCGGCCGCTTGGCCGACAAGATCGGGCAGGGCATCCTGCCCGGAGAACAGCACCTCGCTGAAGCTCTTGCCGGTCAGGAGCTGGTAGGCCATGGCGGTCAGACCGATCAGCGAACCCAGCAGCGAGGTGACCAGGATGCGGTTCAGGTGGACGAGGGGACGCAGCCGCAGGGCGCTGGTCCGGATGACCCAGGCGAGCAACGCTGCGACCATGCCCAGGATCACCGCCCAGCCCAGCCCCGCCACCGTCGGCACCTCGGCCGGTGGGAGAGCCGGCAGGGTCAGCGCGAAGGGACCCAGTCCCGTCCACTGCCCCAGGCCAACGAAGACGATGGAGCCGATACCGGCGGCCAGCAGGCCGGGAAGCGTAACCAGAGTGAGCGTGGCTCCGCCGATTCCCGCTACCTCCATGATCAAGAAAGCACCGAGCACCGGCGAGCCGAGGAGGGTGCTGATCGCGGCGAAGCTGCCCGCCGACGCCATGATCGTCAACGCCATCGGCGGAGCGTCCTTCTTCGCCAGGCGTACGGCCAGGCCGGCGAGACCGCCCCCGATCGCGATCAGCGGGGCCTCCGGACCGAGGACCGCGCCCAGGCTCAGGGTGGTGAGCGCGGCCAGGAAGACGCCGCTCAGCTCTCGTCCGGTGGGCGGCCCGCCGCCGGTAGTGAACCCGAAAGCGGGTGAGTGACCGCCGTTGCCGGGCAGGAAGCGGATGGTCATCCCGGTGAGCAACCCGCAGAGCAGCAACAGCGGCACCGGCCACCAGGCCGGTACGGTGCCGGCGAAAAGGGCCGTCGGGAGATCGGAGAACAGCAGTTGCTGCAGATAGTGAGTCAGCGCCAGAAAGCCGTAGGCGACCGCCGAGATGGGGATGCCCAGAACCGCTGCTAGCACAAGCATGGCGAGGTAGGGCTTCGATCGGACCGCGGCCAGCGGGTCCGTCATGGACGGCGCGCCTTCACCGGCCGAGCCGGACGGCTGGGTTGAGCCGGACGCACCGTCAGTCCCGTTCTGGGCAGGGTGAGTCATCCGGGTATCCGCCTTCCAAGGCCCTGTGCGTTGCTCGGCTCGAAGCAGTCTTAGTCGATCATGATGAGGCCGAACCATCTCGACATCACCCGCCACGGATCATTCCCCGGTGTGGGTATCCGACCACCAAAGCGAGCGTCGAGCAGGCCCGTGCGCTCTCGCCCGGTTCGGGTGAGGCGCGACGGTGCCCCGGAGGCGAATGCTGTCACCATGACCGAATCGACGCCACCACCGCCGCGGGTGATCTCTCGGGCGGTGACCGTGCTCGTCGCCGGGGCATCGGCCCTGGTGCTGGTCGTCGGGCTGCGGTACTTTTCCGGGATCATCGGTCCGCTATTCCTGGCCTTGGTGCTCACGGTCACGGTGCATCCGCTTCGTCGAGCCCTGAGCCGCGGCCGGCTGCCGGGATGGTTCGGGACGGTGGTGGCCCTGATCTGCGTGTTCGTGGTGCTGCTGGGCCTGAGTGTGGCCATCGTGGCCGCCGGGGCTCAACTGGCCGGGCTGCTGGGTGACTACAGCAGCCAGTTCGATCAACTCAAGGGACGTCTGGTCCAGACCCTTCACTCTGCTGGCATCGACAAGGCGAAGGTTGAGAGCGCGCTGGGCTCCCTGGATGTCGGGAAGCTGGCCGGCTTCGTCGGTGGCCTGTTGGGCGGTGTTGCCGCTCTGGCGGGGAACGTGGTGTTGATCCTCGGGCTGCTGCTGTTCATGGGGCTCGACGCCGGCGGTTACACCCGAGTCCTCCAGCACCTACCGGTCGACCGCCAACCGCTGGGGGAGTCCTTGGGGCAGTTCGCCGTCGCCACTCGGCGATACTTCCTGGTCGCGACGGTGTTCGGGCTGATCGTGGCGTTGCTCGACGTCGGAGTGCTCTATCTGCTGGGCGTCCCGGCACCGTGGCTGTGGGGACTGCTGGCCTTCATCACCAACTACATCCCCAATATCGGTTTCGTCATCGGACTGATACCACCGGCACTCCTCGCCCTGGTCGGTGGCGGCTGGCAGTCGGCGCTCCTGGTCGTCTTGCTCTATGCGGTCATCAACGCCGTGGTACAGAGCGGCATCCAGCCCAAGGTGGTGGGTGACTCGGTTGGACTGTCCGCTACCTTGAGCTTTGTCTCGCTGATCTTCTGGGCTTTCGTCCTCGGAGCCTGGGGTGCCTTGCTGGCGATCCCGCTCAGCCTGTTCGCCCGAGCGCTGCTCATCGACGTGGACACGAGCCTGAGCTGGATCAGGCCGCTGCTGTCCGGTCAGCACCTTGCCCACCCGTCGGCCGACGACACCTCGCCGTCCGCAGGAGCCCCAGCGGTCAGCGAGCCTGCGTCCAGCTGAATTCAGGCGAACCGACCGCTCGACTTCAGGCGGAGGAGGACCACGATGAGGATGCGACCGGTCCGTCTCAACAGCGCAGTCGGCTCCCTGTTTGTCGTCGGATCGGCCTGCTTCGTGCTGGGATCGGTGCCCGCCTACCTCAACGCGGTCGGAGGTACGGCGGACGGTGTCACCTACTTCGTCGGCTCCCTCTTCTTCACCGCCGCGTCCTTGCTCCAACTCCTGCAGGCGCAGACGCCGGCGATGACGGGGGCGGACGCCGCCAGTGAGCACGTGCCGGCTCCGGTGTGGATGTGGGCCTGGCTCCCGGGTGATCGCAACTGGCTCGCCGCCATGACCCAGTTCCCCGGCACGATCTTTTTCAACGCCAGCACCTTGGCCGCTCTGGTGCACAACGCCACGGCGGCCTCGACCGACCGGCACGTCTGGCGGCCGGACATGTTCGGCTCGACGCTGTTCCTGGTGTCGAGCGCGTTCGGCATCCTCGTCGTCGACGGATTCCGGACGTTTCGACCTCGCTCGCCAACCTGGCGGATCGCCTGGCTGAATATGGCCGGCTCGATCTTCTTCATGGCGTCCGCTGTGACCAGCTTCGTCATCCCCGATACCGGCGAGTTGGTCAACGTGCGGATCAGCATCGCGGGCACGCTGCTCGGCGCGGTGTGCTTCCTGATCGGTGCGGTGCTGATGTTCCCCGCCTGGAGATCGGCCACTTCCGGCGGGTCGGTCCCTGGCGGACCGCTGCCGGTCCGTGAAGAGCTGCCGGGCCCGTAAAGATTCAGGACAGACCCGCGAACGCGCTCTCGGGCCACTTGCGCAGCGCGATCAGGGCCAGCAGGGCCACCAGGGCGACGTAGCAGCCGGGCAAAGCCTGGGCATCGAGTTTCACCACCATGATCTGGCTCAACCACGGCGCGGTGCCACCGACCACCGCGGTGGCCAGACCCACGGTGAGCCCTAGGCCAGTGGATCGCAGGGTCGAGTGGAACAACTCACCGACCATCGCCATGGAAAGTACTCCGGCGACGACCACACCGACCGTGAGTTGGGCGAGCAGCAGCGCGAGCAATGACCCACGGGTCGCGACCAGGCTCATCGGAATGGCGAGGACCACAAGGACCGCTGTGGAGGTGATCGTCACCGGGCGGCGTCCGATGCGATCCGAGAGCCTGCCCAGCACAACGGCCGCGGCTGCCGCCACGCCGAGGGCCACGGCAGTCCCGGCCAGGGTCGGGGCCAGGGACGCGCCGTGGCGTGCGGCGAGATTGTTCGGCATGAAGATGAAGAAGATGTTGAAGGCCAGACTGCCGGCGGCAATCAGGCAGAACCCGCGGGTGAGTGCTGCTCGGTGCTGTTTCCACAGCAGCCGCACTGGGCGATCGACGATCGCCGAACCTGCGTCGACCTCCTGAAAGTGCGTGGTCTCGGCAACGCGTCGGCGAAGGTACGCCCCGATCAACCCGAGCGGAAGAGCGAGCAGGAAGGCGATCCGCCACCAACCAGAGTCCAGGTCGTCGTCGCCGAAGAATACGAAGAGGGTGACTGCGACCGCCATGCCGGTCGCGATGCCGAGGGCCATCGTGGCGATGTGCAGTCCGCCCGCCCACCCCCGTCGTGAGTCAGGCGCGCTCTCCAGGATGAACACGGCGGCTACGCCCAGTTCGCCGCCGGCGGCCAGCCCCTGGACGGCCCGCAGCAGCATCAACCCGATTGGAGCCAGCAGCCCGATCGTGGCGTACCCGGGCAGCACCGCGACGGCCGCCGTCGCCCCGGCCATCAAGAAGATCACCAAGACCAGAACGCTCCGGCGTCCGCGCTGGTCACCGAGCCGACCGATCAGGATGGCCCCGAGCGGTCGCACCAGCAACGCGGTGCCGTACGCAGCGAAGCCGGCCGTGAGCGCGGTGGTCAGGTTTCCGGAAGGGAAGAACACCAGACCGATGACGGTGGCCAGCGATCCGAAGATCGCGAAGTCGTACCACTCGGTCGCGTTACCGATGCATGCCGCGGCGATCCCGCGACGCGAGCCAAGGTCGCCGGGCGAGCCGGAGCGGACGTCCGCCGACCCGCCGGTCTTCGGCTTGGACATGTTGTCGAGCCTAATCGAAGCGACATATGCTGGCGATCTGCAACAGAAACCGGTGGGCAGGGGTCGTGTGACGGCGGCAGAGCGAGTCACCCAGGACGGCGACGGCACGAGCGCACGTCGCCACGTTGACTCTTTCCTGGGTGCCAAGCTCCGTCCACCGGACCCCCGGTGGAACTGGGTGCCCCGGGACCGACTGGTCCGAGAACTCGACCGGGCGACCGTCGGCTGCTCGATGACATTGCTCGCTGCCCCGGCCGGCTTCGGGAAGACCACGGCTGTCGCTCAGTGGTCAGCCCAGCTGAGTGGTCGCGCGCTGGCATGGGTCGCGCTCGATGCCGGCGACAACGACCCGGTTCGGCTCTGGACCCACATCGTCACGGCCCTGCAGCGGGCAGGATGTCTTGGTGTCGTGGACGTGACGAATCTTGTCGGCTCGGACGGGGCCGCGGTGATCACCGATGTGCTGCCCACGGTCGTCGATGAGATGGTTGCTGCGCGCCTACCGGTTGTCCTGGTGCTTGACGACTACCATTTCGTTCACGCCGAGCAGTGCCACGAGCAGATCGACTTCCTGATCGCCCACCTCCCACCGTCCTGCTCGCTGGTGATTCTGACCCGCTCCGATCCGGCGCTCCGGCTGGGCCGGATTCGGGTGGCGGGCCGATTCGCCGAGATCCGGGCCGACCAGCTCGCGTTTAACCCCTCCGAAGCGGAGGCTTTGCTGACGGTCCAGGACGTCCACCTTCCCGGCACCGCACTGGCGGAGCTGATGGCGCGTACGGAGGGCTGGCCCGCAGGAATCTATCTGGCCGCCCTCTCGCTGTCGGGTCGAGACGATCCCGAGACGTTCGTGCACCAGTTCAGCGGCGACAACCGGTTCATCGTCGACTACCTGGTCGAAGAAGTGCTCAATCAGCACAGTCCTGAGCTGCGGAAGTTCATCCTCGGTGTCTCGGTTTTCGAACGGTTCTCCGCGGAGCTGTGTGACTTCGTGCTGGACAGCTCCAGCTCGACGCGCCTGCTGCGGTATCTGGAGCGCTCGAACCTGTTCTTGTTGCCGCTGGACGCCAACCGCCAGTGGTTCCGCCTCCATCACCTTTTCGCGGCCGTGGCCCGCAGTGAGCTCGAAGCCGAGGATTCGGCGCGTTCGGGCCTCCTGCACGAGCGGGCATCGGACTGGTTCGAAGCCCATGGCTTCGCCGACGAGGCGATCCGGCACGCGATCGCCGCCGGCGCGACCATCCGCGTGTCCCGGCTGATTGAGGCCAACTGGATTGGCTACGTCGGTGCCGGCCGGGCGGCGACCGTTGACGCCTGGTTGGCCGCGCTGCGAACTCCGGGCGGCACCGAACCGGATCCGGCGGCCCTGGTCACGACGGCTTGGCTGGCGATGGTCCGGGGTGACGAGGCGGCGGTCAACGAATCGCTTCGGGTGCTCGACGGCATCGAGGACGACCATCCGCTCCCCGACGGCACGCGGTCGGTGGAGTCCGCGGTGGCGCTTATCCGAGGAATGAGCGGCTACGGCGGCCCGTCGGAACTGCACACCAGCGCAGAACGGGCGGTGCAGTTGGAAACCGATGCCAGCTCGCCCTGGTTCAGCCTCGCGCGGCTTGCGCTCGGGCACGAGCGCTATGTCGTCGGCTATCTCGACGGCGCCATGCAGGCGCTGCCGATGGCGGCGTACGACAACCGGTCGTTTCCGATCACCAGACAGATGGCGCTGGCCCTGATGTCGATGACGGCTCG
>JAKDLH010000441.1 GCA_030452945.1 Microlunatus sp.
GCTACCGTTCCTGGTGCGCATCGTCGAGGCTGTCCGGGGCCACCTCGTTGCCCCGGAGGGTGGGCCCGGTGCGTCCCGGGTCGTTGGCATCGTCGGCATCGCGACACTGGTCGTGACCGGTGTGGCGTGGTGCGCCCTGGGCATCTGGGTGTCGGGGGAGATGCTCATCGACTTCCGCTACGCGATCTGACGTCTGCGCCGGGTCAGACCACTGTCAGACCACTGTCAGTCGACACCTTTACGCGACAGCACGACGGTGGAGACCAGCATGACCACCACCACGGCACCCATGATGAGCCACTGGGGCCCCTCGACCTGGAAGCGTTCGCCGAGGATGGCGTAGCCCAGGACGAACGCGACAATCGGCTCCACGACAGTCATCGCCGGCAAGGAGTTCTCCAGTGCCCCGGCGTTGAAGCTCGCCTGCTGCACCAGGGTTCCGAGGATCGCCGCGATAATGAGCCCGTAGATCTCCCAGTGGGAGAACAACCCACCGAGCCCCCCGCGGGTGAACTGGTCGACGACCGTCTTCGCCAGGACGGCCAGATAACCCATGATGGCACCGGTGATCGTGCCCAGGAGCAGGGCGCGACGACGCAGGCGCTGCCGTGAGGCGAACCAGGCGAGGGCGATCATCGCCGCCGCACCGATGGCCAGGGCGATGATCCACCGGTTCAATGGGGCTCTTCGTGATTCGGAGTGCGTAGCTGCCGGCGGGGCGGGATCGGTGTGGCACAACATGTAGGGGCCCTGGCCGGTACAAGATGAGAGTTACCACACTGACATCTGACCGAACCAGGACCCTACCGTGAACCCTACTGGCAACCTCGTCGCCGACACCATCTGCCGCACCGCAGAAATCGGACTGACCATCACCGACGCCGCTGACGTCGGCGCCCTCACCATCATCAACGCCTCCCCAGTGGACATCTCCGACACATGCCCGGACTGCTCCACCCCAGGGACAAAACGAGATCATGTCCAACGCCGCCTCGTCGACCTCCCGGTCGTGGGGTTCCCCACCCGCCTGCACGTCCGGGTTCCCCGCTTCACGTGCACCAACCCCACCTGCAGCCGGAAGATCTTCCAGGCCTCGCTGCCGTGCGCCGACGATGGAGCGAAAATGACCCACCGGGTCACCCGCTGGATCCTCCAGCGCCTCGCGGTCGACCGAATGAGTGTCACCGCGACGGCCAAGGCTCTCGGGGTGGGCTGGCAGCTGGTCAACAGTGTTGCCGTCACCGCGGCCCGCAGCCTCGTCTACGCTGATCCGGGCCATCTGTCCGGGGTGCGGATCCTCGGGGTTGACGAGCACGTCTGGAAGCACACCCGCCGGCCCGGGGAGCCGTCCTCGATGGTCACGGTGCTGGTGGATCTGACCCCGCTGGTCGACGGGTCCGGCCCGGCCCGGCTGATCGACATGCAGCCTGGCCGCAGTGCACAAGTGCTGAAGAGCTGGCTGAATGAGCGCGAACCGGGCTTTCGGGACGCCGTCGAGGTCGTGACGATGGATGGGTTCACTGGCTACGCCACCGCCGT
This sequence comes from Microlunatus sp., assembly GCA_030452945.1. GTDB lineage: Bacteria > Actinomycetota > Actinomycetes > Propionibacteriales > Propionibacteriaceae > Microlunatus. The sequence continues at coordinate 1,540 of JAKDLH010000441.1, forward strand.
GGACCAGTCCCTACCCGCGGCGAGGAAAGTCATGGACCCGTTCCACCTCATCCACCTGGCCGCCGACAAGCTCACCGGGTGTCGGCAACGCCTGCAGCGCGAAACGACCGGCCGGCGCGGGCGGAAGAACGATCCACTGTACAAGCACCGGCGGGCCCTGCTGACCAGAACCGATTTCCTCACTGAGCGGCAGAGACAACGCCTGGAGTTGTTGTGGGCCACCGATGACGACTACGTCGCCCTGCAGGTGACCTGGGGGTTCTACCAGGAGTTGATCAGCGCGTACGGGCACCCCAAGAAGCAGGAGGGCCGGAAGTTGATGAGCAAGGTGATCAACGCGTTGCGCAAGGGACTACCGAAGGGACTCGAGGAGTTGGCGCAGTTGGGTCGGACGTTGTGGCGCCGGCGGGATGACATTCTGGCGTTCTTCGACGTCGGCGCGTCGAACGGCCCGGTCGAGGCCATCAATGGACGGTTGGAGCATCTTCGTGGCATCGCCTTGGGGTTCAGGAACCTGGACCACTACATCTTGCGGTCAATGATTCACTCCGGGCAGCTGCAGGACCGGATCAATGCACTCTGAATCACGAAGAGC
>JAKDLH010000442.1 GCA_030452945.1 Microlunatus sp.
AGAACACACCTGGACCGGGTCCGCCGTCGGCGTGCGTGCGTAGCTGAACTTGTACCCACGCCGACGGATCAGAGCGGGGCAGGCTAAGCAGGACCGCTGGTCGCAGAGATCAGGTCAGGTCAACCCCAGGGTCGCCGAGGTCGTCTGTTGTGCTGCTGGACGCGAGCACGATCCGCACCACTTGCTGCAACTCGGGCGGCAGGTCCTGCTCACCCGCGGTGACGACCTGCTCACCAAACTCGACCGTGTAGACGAACCGATCCGGGGCCGGATTGCTCATGCTCACCTGCTGTAGGTCGACTCGGTGCAGCAAGCCTCGCACTTCGTCGCCGCGCGGGTCGGCAGCCAGATCCAGTTTGCCGCGGCGCACGTAACCGGTGAAACCACCCGAGCGACGCACAGCCACGGTTCGGGGCACGCCTGGCGTGGCGGAATCTGTGGATGCCGGCTGATCCACGACTGGCTCGCTCACCGGTGTGTTACTCGGGGGATCCACCACGTCGACTGGCCCGGAGGTCTCGAGCACACCGACTTCGACCCAGGCGGCGCGCACATCGACCGGAATCTGGGTGCCGGGGAACTGCTCGGTCGCGGCGGCGACGGTCGCTTCGGCGAACTCGCGAAAGTCGGTCGATGAGCCGACCGCGGTCGAGGTCAGCGCGGCGTACCAGATCTGGCCGGCACGCTCCCAACTCCGCCCGCCGATCGCCCGAGCTGCCAGGGCGAACGCCCGGTTGGGGATGCCGGAGTTGATGTGCACGCCACCGTCGTCCTCCTCGGAGTCGACGTAGTCAGCCATTGAGCCGACCTGCGGGTCCTTGCCCAAACGCGGGTCGTCGTAGGCGGTCCCTGGCTCCAGCATCGAGCGCAGAGCCTTGGCCTTGATGTTTGGACGGAAGAGTCCCTCACCGATCAACCAGCTTGCTTCGGCTGCGGTCTGATCGGCCGCGCGCTGGATCGACATCGACGCGAACACGTCAGCGAGACTCTCGTTGAGCGCCCCTGGCTGGCCGTGATAGATCAGACCCGCGGTGAACTGCACCACCCCGTGAGTGAACTCGTGGGCCAGCACGTCCGCGGGCTTGGTGAAGCGTTCAAAGATGTCGCCGTCGCCGTCACCGAAGACGAGCTGCGCACCGTCCCAGAACGCGTTGTCGTAGTCCCGGCTGTAGTGCACGGTGACCGTCACTTCGCTCCCGGCACCGTCGAAGGAGACACGGTTGAACTGACTCGCGTACAAGTCCCACACCTGAGCGGTCCAGTCGTACGCTTCGTCGACGGCCGGGTCTGCGGCGACTGGGTCGCCCTCGCGCCGCACGACGTCGCCCGGCAGGACCTCCTCGTTGTTGGCCGAGTGGATGACCCAACGATCACCGACCGCGCCAGCCGCGGCGCTGCGAAGAAGTTCCTGTTGCGGTGCCACCAGCCGACGCCTGCGGAACGTCTGGTCGATCCGCAATGTGTGGCCGCATGGGTGCTCGCTGATCGCCATCGTGGGGTGATCGGCGGCGGCCAGGCGGCGCAGGAGGTAAGGCGGCACGAAACCGCACTGGCTCGGCAGAACCGTGCGGGGATCCGACAATGTCATGACTCCAGGATGCGTCATGGCGCCGACAGTCGTTCGCTCGCCCGGCAAGCCGCGAGAATCAATCCACGTATCTGAGAATTCGGCGACAGGACGAATGACGAGAATGTTGGCCGTGGGGGTTGACCGGTTGGCCGGCGAGGCGGAGAGTAGATGCGGCGGGGAAATCGATCATCAGCCCAGCTTGAATGGCGCTGGTGAGGATGACGACAATGAGTATGTTGTACGTCCGAACGCCATTGAGGTCTGTCCGCTTGATGACATGTCATCTTCTGGCCACGGCGCGTTGATGCGGTTTCGGTCGTTCACCCGTTAAGGTGTAATACAACGTCAGGGGGCTCAATCGTATCGCGGGAACGATACGGATTGACCAAGGAGGGATTTCTCATGCATCGACAGTCAGATTCGCATCGTTGGGCCCGGAGGCTGGGAACGGCCGTGCTCGGCGGTGTGCTGTCTGCGGGCGCGCTGGCTGTGCTGCCGGCCGAAGCTGCGACCTACGCCGGATCTCAGTTGACCTACGACATCAACGTCGACGTG
>JAKDLH010000086.1 GCA_030452945.1 Microlunatus sp.
GCTGCTGGCGGCGGCCGGCACGAGGCACGCCGCGCTGGCCAACCCGTTCCCCGGCGCGCCAACGGCGGCCGACGGCGTCGACTTGGGTGCGCTGGTCGGGCAGAAGGACGAACTGGTCGGGCGGCTGCGGCAGGCGAAGTACGCTGACGTCGCCGCCGCCTACGGCTTCGAGATCCGACCCGGCCAGGCGACGTTCGTCGACGGTGACACCCTCGCCGTCGGCGGGCAGCCGCTGCGGGCCTGCGCCTATGTCATCGCGACCGGCGCCGAACCCGACCGCCCGGACCTGCCGGGTTTGGACGAGGTTGACTACCTGACGTCGACCACGGCGATGGAGCAGTCGCAGCTGCCGGAGTCGTTGGTGGTGATTGGCGGCGGGTACGTCGGCATGGAACAGGCGCAGTTGTTCGCCCACCTCGGCGCCGCCGTCACCGTCGTCGGCCGGTTGGCGCCGCGGGCCGAGCCGGAACTCGCCGCGGTGCTGCGGGAGGTGTTCGCCGGCGACGGGATCACCGTGCTGCAAGAGCACGCCACCGCGGTGGAGGCCGTCGACGGCGGGGTGCAGGTCGTCACCGCGTCCGGGCGGCAGGTCCGCGGGCAGCGGCTGCTGGTGGCCACCGGCCGCCGGGCCCGCACCGACGGCCTGGACTTGTCCGCCGCAGGGGTGAAGAGCGATGAGCGCGGGTTCGTGTCCGTCGACGACGGGCAGCGCACCGCCAACCCGCGGGTGTACGCGGCGGGCGATGTCACCGGTGCCCCGCAGTACGTCTACGTCGCCGCCGCCACCGGCCGGGTCGCGGCGGTCAACGCCTTGGCCGACACCGGTGCGCGGCCGGCCCGGGTGGACTACACCGGTCTGCCGTCGGTGGTGTTCACCCGCCCGCAGCTGGCCTCGGCCGGGCGCACCGAAGCCGACGCCCAAGCGGCCGGGCACGACTGCGCCTGCCGGGTCCTCGACCTCGCCGACGTGCCGCGGGCGCTGGTCAACCGCGACACCCGCGGCACGGTCAAGCTGGTCGCCGACGCCGCCACCGGCCGGGTCCTCGGGGTGCACGCCCTGGCCGACGGGGCCGGGGAGATGATGCTTGCCGCCACGTACGCCATCAAAGCCGGGATGAGCGTCGACGACATCGCCGACACCTGGGCGCCCTACCTGACCATGGCCGAAAGCCTGCGCATCGTCGCCGGGACGTTCCGCAACGAGCTGCCGACCTCCTGCTGTGCCTGACAGGGCGGCTTGTTACGTGGACGGCATGGGTGCGCTGAGCTGCAGCCGGCTGCTCATGTCGAGTTTGACCTCGCCGTAGGGGGCGACGTGTGTCCAGAACAAGGGCGTGAGGCCGCGCCGGTCGGCGTCGGTCAGCTGTGCGACCCACTCCTCGTCGGCGAGGACATCCTGCACCATCAAGGTGTTGACGTACACCAGGGCGGCTTGCAGCACGCGCAGGCACAGCACGGACAGTTCCTGCTCGTCGCTGCGGCCGGCGGCCGCGGTCACACCGGCGAGGCAGCCCGTGCGCAGCACCGCCTCCTTCAGCATGTCGATCAGCGGGACGGTGCCCCACCGGTGACACGTTTCTTACCGGCACCCCTCGTCGGCTGTCTGGTCCTGCTTTACGGGCAGCCGCTGACCCGGATCTGTCAGCTTCGTCTCACCGACGTCGACCTCTCGTCCCAGATGACCAGCCTCCGGCTGGGAGGCACGCCAGTCGAGTTGCCGCATCGAGTCGCTGACGTTCTCCGCGAGGTGATCGCCGACCGAACTCAGCGGACAACGCCGGGCGTCAGTCACGGCTTGGTGCCGCACCCGGTCTGGTTGTTCCCCGGCCGACCGGCCAGCCAGCCGGCCAGTGCCGAGTCCCTTCGGCGCCGGCTCGCCAACTTGGGCATCACCTCTGTCCGCAGCGCCCGCAATACCGCACTCATCGCCCTCGCCCGGGAAGTTCCGCCCATCGTCTTGGCCGACCTCCTCGGCTTGTCGGTCGGGGCCGCGGTTCGCTGGCGCGACCTCAGCGGCGGCACCTGGACCTCCTACACCGCCCGTCGTTCGCGTCCCTAACGGCGGCGCTGCTGCCGATGCTTCCGAACATACGTTCGTAACAGGTCTACGATGAGGGAGTGGATCGACACGAGCGGGTCGTCCCCGCGCGCAGCATGTCTGGGTGCGCAACCACGGCAACTACGGCGACCCGGTCCCTGCCGTGGTGGTCTGCTGGCAGCACTCACCGGTGCACAACGTCACTACCTCCGAGTGGGTCGCGCTGGTGATCGGTGCCCCGTTCGACACGGCTTTGACGGTCTCCTGGGTCGGCGCGGAACGTCTGATCCCGATTCGCGACGACACACCCGTCGATGGATGAACCCACGATCCCTCGTCGCCGCCACGTGTGGGTCGACTCCAGCAGCGGGACTCGGCACCCCGGGTTGATTCTTGCTTGGCGAACCAGTCCGGAGGGCGGCTGGGAGGCGCACGTCGCTGTCGTCCGGGAAGGCTCTGTCCTGGCCAGCTGGCAGCCCGCCGCCAGCGTTCGTCTCGTCGCCGACGACCGGTGGGACGACCAATACCGGAACTCTTCTCGCTGAGCGGCAGCCCTAGCGGCGGCGACAACGGTGCCACGGTCAGTCATCATCACCTCGGGTCCTTATCCGGCGAGCGCCCCCAAAGGACATGTGCCCTTGCATCGTCGGCGGATGACATAGATTAGACAGCCGTCGCTGTATAGTCAGCGTGTGCTGACTATTACCTCGAGGTTAGACGTGATGAACCGGCTCGGCCGGGCAATGGCCGATCCCACTCGATCGCGGATTCTGATGGCGCTGCTGGAGAAGCCGAGCTACCCAGCGGTTCTCTCTCGTGATTTGGAACTCACTCGTTCGAACGTGTCGAACCATCTGACCTGCCTGCGGGACTGCGGGATTGTCGTCGCGGAGCCGGAAGGTCGGCAGACGCGTTACGAGATATCCGATCCGCATCTCGCCCAAGCCTTGACTGCTCTGCTCGATGTGACTCTCGCCGTCGACGAGAACGCGGCGTGTATTGATCCGGCGTGCTCGGTGCCGGGTTGCTGCGAGGCTGTTCAGTGAGCGCGCCGGTAACGATCACCGCTGAGCGGCGGCATCGGCTGCACCGGCGGGTGCGGTTCATCGTGGCGTTCACCATCACCTACAACGTCATCGAAGCGGTCGTTGCGATCACTGCTGGCGCCATGGCATCGTCGGCGGCGCTGATCGGGTTCGGGCTGGACTCGGTGATCGAGGTCTCGTCCGCCGCTGCCATCGCCTGGCAGTTCACCCGCAAGGACCCCGAGCGGTGGGAGAAGGTGACGGTGCGTGCGATCGGCGTCGCCTTCTTCGCACTCGCTGCTTATGTCACTGTCGACGCGGTGTTGACGCTGACCCGGGCCGAAGAGGTCGACCACAGCCCGTTGGGCATCGGCATCGCCACGGCGAGCTTGCTGATCATGCCGATGTTGGCCTGGTTCGAGTTCCGCACCGGTCGTGAGCTTGGCTCCCGCAGCGTTCAGGCTGATGCGAAGCAGCTCTTGTTGTGCATCTACCTGTCCGGCACCGTTCTGATCGGCCTGGTCCTCAACGCCCTGTTCGGCTGGATGTGGGCCGACTCCGTTGCCGCGCTCGTGATCGCCGTCCTGGCGATCCGCGAAGGCATCGAGGCATGGCGAGGGGACGTGGAGTCCCCGTTCGAGGTCCTGGAGGATCTCGGCGATGACCGTGCAGAGGAGCCCGTGACACGATCGGAGATCGGTGGCTGATTGGTGCTCGGGCCAGACGCCTCACCGCGCTCGATCGGCGTCCACCCGGGCCCGCGAGCGAAGCGATCGCTAACCCCGACAAGGCCCGTTGCCGCGTTGCGCGGCCGCTGTGATCCTGACAGGCTTGATGGGCCCCAGTGTGACGAGGCAGATTCCAGTGGACATCCCAACCTCCGACTACCTCGGGTGTTGCGACGTCCACTGGAATCTGCCCGGTCTAATTTGGCCCCACTTCGACGACACGCGGGGCGGCGCTGGTGGGTGAATGGCCCGGCTCGGCGGCGTCTGGCGTGAGGATTGACTCACGTCGTTGGAGGGGGCCCGGATGGGGTCGACGCGCGTGGAGTTGTTCGAGGCGATCCGTCGTGACGCCCGCCGTGAGGAGCTGTCGATTCGGCAGCTGGCGGTGCGGCATGGCGTGCATCGGCGGACGGTGCGGGGTGCGTTGGCGTCGCCGGTCCCGCCAGCACGGAAACCGAGGCAGTCGCCGGCGCCGAAGCTGGATCCGGTGAAGCCGTTGATCGACGCGATGCTGGTCGAGGATCTGACCGCACCCCGCAAGCAGAAGCACACCGCCCGTCGGGTCCTGGTCCAGCACGCTCGCCCGCCAGACCGGGTGAACGGCCGACGTGGCGGTCCCGCCACCTGTGTCCCCAGTGCGTGCATTCGCCCTGGGTGAGGGAGGACACCTCATCGTGGTGACTGGTCTTGTTTACACTGGATTCCGGCGATGGCGTCCGCCGGAGAGCTAGTCTCTCGAACCGCCCCGGTGAGGGCTGATGACTCCTAGACGATGTGTGGTGTCTAGGGAGGTGGCGATGCCGATCTACCAGTTTCTGGTGACCGTTGTCGAGTCGATCGTTTGTCCACGGCGAGGTGCGCGGTGACTGGCTACGTCGTTCTCGGGGTGACTGCGCAGCAGCCGTCTGCCGTGGTGGACCACGCGGTGCGGTTCGCCCGTCACTTCGAGGCGGTGCTGGTCTGTGCACACGTCGCCGAGGGTTACTACGTGGTGGCTGAGCATGCGGATGGGTCGGTGGAGTCTCGTCCGATGGATTCCGACGGGCCCGACTGGGACACGGCGGTGTTCGACGCTGATCTGGCCGACCGTCTTCGGGTGCTGGCTCGGGCCGAGCAGGTGGCGGTGGAGTTCCGCCAGCTGGCCGGGGAGACCGGCCGGGCGCTGAGTCGGCTGGCTGAGGTCCTCGACGCGGAGATGATCGTGGTCGGCAGCCGCCGCGGCGGTTTGCGCGCCAGCATGCACGAGTTCTTCAGCGGCTCGGTTGCGGTCCACTTGGCGCACCGCCAGCCACGCCCGCTGGTCGTCATCCCGGTGACCCCACTCCCGGAAGACACTCGGGCACCGTGGGAGCAACAGGGATGAGCGACCCGAACCTTCCCATCGACCCGACTCTTCCGGTGAATCCGACGCTTCCGGCCGATCCGGACCTCGAGGCCGACGTCGACTCCGCTGCCCGACCTCGAGCGAGCCACCTGTCGTTGTCCAACATCGCGTTGGTGGTGGCAGGCGGCGCTGTCGGCACCGGTCTGCGGTATTTGCTCGGCACCCACGCGCCGACCTGGGATGGGGTTCCGGTCGCGACGGTGGCGATCAACGTGGTCGGCGCGTTCGTGCTGGGTGCGTTGTTGATGATGTTGACGCAACGATCACCTGGCAGTGTCTGGGCCCGTCGGGTCCGTCTCGGCGGAGGCACCGGCGTTCTTGGCGGGTTCACCACCTACAGCGCGCTGGCCACGGACACCGTCGTCCTCGCAGCTGCACACCCCGGACGGGCCGTCGCCTATGCCCTTACCACCGTGACCGTGGGTGGCGTCGCCTCCCTGCTGGGGATCTGGGTCGGGCGCCGGGCCCGGCCGGCGGCATCGAAGGAGGGCGGGTGACCGCGGCGGCCGTCGCTGTGCTGGTCTGCGTGGCCGGCGGCGCGGGCGCAGGGTTACGGTTCGTGCTCGACGGTGTGATCCGGTCCCGCATCAAGGCCCCCTACCCGGTGGCCACGACCATCATCAACGTCACCGGGTCGCTGCTCCTCGGCCTGGCCACCGGCCTGATCGGCAGCCACATGCTCACCCACCCCGCACAGCTGATCCTCGGAACCGGGCTACTCGGCGGCTACACCACCTTCAGCACCGCCAGCTTCGAAACGGTGCAGCTGCTGGAGAGCCGTCGCTACCTGGCCGGCATCGTCTACGGCCTGGGCACCCTGGTTGTCGCCAGTCTCGCCGCCGCCCTCGGCTACCTCCTCGGCGTGACCCTGTGACCAGCACCACCACAGGCTCAACGGCCACCGGCGGGACCGCACGTCGGGCCTCCTCCGGGTCGGCGACAAGCGATTGCCGTGCGCCGTGTCTAGTCCCGACTCAACCACGGCCGATACCGTCAGGTCGCCCAGCGGTTGGCGCCCTCGCCCTGCTGCTGGTGCTCTCCGCGATTAAGCTCTGGCGCCAATAACCCCCAGCCTGGGGCCCGATTCCTCCGTCACAGTGGGGCCATCCGAGGTTGACAGACTCAGCCGCTGCATCCCCGGTGCGTGTTGCCCTGGAGGTTCTCGAGATTCCCAGACAGCCGTCGAGACTAGAGTCGGAGGTCAGCTGGAGGCATTGACATGGATCGTTGCTGAGATCGAGGCGGAACTGGACCAGGTGGAGGCCGACTTCACCCATCTTCTCGGTGGAGCTCGTTCCTCAGACCTCAGCCGCCGGGGTAGTGGTACTCGGTGGACGAACCGTCAACTTCTCTACCACCTGGTGTTTGGTTACTTGATTGTCCGCACCTTGTTGCCTCTGGTGCGCCTGTTGGGGCGCCTGGGTCACAGCAGAGGTTTCGCAACCCTGCTGAACGCCTGCTGGCGACCGTTTCACGTCGTCAACTACGTCGGGTCATGGGCGGGTGGTCAGATGCTTCCGCCGACGGCCACGGTCAAGCTGATGCGGCGCACCTGAGTGCCCTGCGGCGGCGGCTCAGCCGCGAGACTCAGCAACCTTGTCGCTGACCATGCACTTTCCGACAAACTGGGATCCCTACTTCCGCCCGCGCATGAGTGTGCAGGACCTCTATCACTACGGCGCTGAGCACTACGACCATCACCGCCGCCAACTCACTCTCGACCAGTCTCCTCGGCCATCACCCTGACGTCGTGGACACAGTGATGAGCAGCGTCGCGACCTCCTCCACCTATGGGCTGATGAGGCGGGCGAGATCGGTGAGAGTGTCAGGGACAAGTCGGTAGTAGGCCCACCGGCCACGCTGCTCGCGGGACAAGATGCCGGCCTCGACCAGAATTTTCAGATGGTGGGACACGGTCGGCTGCGACAGGCCGACCGGCTCCGTCAGGTCACACACGCACGCTTCCCGGTCCTCGTGCGCGGCGACCAGCGACACCAACCTGAGCCGGGTCGGGTCGGCGATCGCCTTCAACGACGTCGCCAACGTTTCCGCATCTCCGGGGGTGATGACCTGCCCGACCACCGGCGAGCAGCACTCGGTCAGCACCGGCAGAACGGTCGTGGTGGGCGGCGCGGTCACGGTCATACGAACCACACTACGCGACCCATTGACATTCGTCGATGAGATGTGGCTAGACTCGTCGCATCGACAAGCGTCTATCAGTATGTGGGGTGTGGTCAGGATGACGGAGACGACGAACGAGCTGCGGGAGACGGTGCGGCGCCGCTACGCGGAGGCAGCGGTGTCGGTGACCGCCGGCGGTTCGAGCTGCTGCGGTGACGAGGCGGCGACCACGCTGGAACTGGACGACACCTTCGGCTCGGCTCTCTACACCCAACTCGACCGGTCCGACCTGCCTGTCGCTGCCGTGGCGGCGAGCCTGGGCTGCGGGAACCCGACCGCCGTGGCGGACCTGCATGAGGGTGACCGGGTGCTGGATCTGGGCTCCGGCGGCGGGATCGACGTGCTGCTGTCGGCGAAGCGGGTCGGCCCGACCGGGTTCGCCTACGGCGTCGACATGACCTCCGAGATGCTGGACCTGGCCCGCGCCAACGCCGCCAAGGCAGGGGCAGTCAACGTGGAGTTCCTTCGGGGCACCATCGAGGACATCCCGCTGCCCGACTCCGCGGTGGACGTGGTGATCTCCAACTGTGTGATCAACCTGTCGACCGACAAGCCGGCCGTGCTCAGGGAGATGTTCCGGGTTCTGGCACCGGGTGGGCGGATCGGGATCAGCGATGTCGTCGCCGAAGACCACCTCACCGCCGAGCAGCGGGCCGAGCGGGGTGAGTACGTCGGCTGCATCGCCGGCGCCCTGTCCCAGCGCGAGTACCTCGACGGACTTGCTGCCGTGGGGTTCGTCGACGCGACCGTCGAGTTCACCCACCCGGTCGCCGACCAGATGCACGGCGCGATCATCCGCGCCACCAAGCCCGCCGACGGCACCACGACGCCAGCCACCTCGACGGCGGCCGCGACCGCAGGGACGGCGACGTCGACGCTGCAGCCGTTGTCGGACGTCAGCGCAGTGACGTCTTCCGGTGGGTGCTGCTCACCGGTCGAAGCTTCGACCTGCTGCGAGCCGGAAGCCAAGGCCGGCTGCTGCCACACCAGCGACACCGCAGCCGGCCAGCCCGCCAGCTGCGGCTGCCGATGAGCCTCACCGACCACACCCTCGAAGGACATGGATGACTGAGTCAACGGCCACCGCTGCACCGGCCGAGACCGGGCCGGTGCTGGCCCGGCTGTCGGTACTGGACCGGTGGCTGCCGGCCTGGATCATCGCCGCCATGGTCCTCGGCCTGGCCTTGGGCCGGTTCATCCCCGGCCTGGCCGGTGCCCTGGATGCGGTGAAGATCGGCTCGGTGTCGGTGCCGATCGCGATCGGTCTTCTCGTGATGATGTATCCGGTGCTGGCCAAGGTCCGCTACACCGACACCGGACATGTGCTGACCGACAAGCGGCTGATGATCACCTCCCTGGTGATCAACTGGGTGGTCGCGCCGGCGTTCATGTTCGTGCTGGCCTGGGTGTTTCTGCCCGACCTGCCGGAGTACCGGACCGGGCTGATCATCGTCGGCCTGGCCCGCTGCATCGCGATGGTGCTGATCTGGAACGACCTGGCCTGCGGCGACCGCGAAGCCGCGGCCGTCCTGGTGGCGATCAACTCCGTCTTCCAGGTGGTGGCGTTCGGCGCCCTTGGCTGGTTCTACCTGCAGACGCTGCCGTCCTGGCTGGGCCTGCCGACCACGTCGGCGGAGTTCTCCATCGTCACGATCATGCTCAGCGTGCTGGTGTTTCTCGGTATCCCCCTGCTCGCCGGCTTCTTGACCCGGACCATCGGGGAGAAGCGGAAGGGCCGGGACTGGTACGAGAACAAGCTGCTGCCCAAGCTGGGCCCGTTCGCCCTCTACGGGCTGCTGTTCACCATCGTCATCTTGTTCGCGCTGCAGGGGAACACGATCGCCGATCGGCCGCTGGATGTGGTCCGGATCGCGGTGCCGCTGCTGATCTACTTCGCGGTCACGTTCACCACTGGCATGGTCGCCGGCCGCCTCCTGGGACTCGGCTACCCGCGCACCACGACGCTGGCGTTCACCGCGGCCGGGAACAACTTCGAGCTCGCCATCGCCGTCGCGATCGCGACCTTCGGTGTCACCTCCGGGCAGGCTCTGGCCGGTGTCGTCGGACCCCTCATCGAGGTGCCCGTCCTGGTCGGGCTGGTCTATGTCGCCCTCTGGGCGCGGAAGTTCTACCCCGCCGAACGCAGTGAAGCCCAGTCTGATCCGGAGGTGGTGTCGTCATGACCCGAGTCCTGTTCATCTGCGTGAAGAACGGCGGCAAGTCCCAGATGGCCGCCGGGCTGCTCAGTCAGCGCCTACGCGATCAGCACATCTCCGGCATCGAGGTCGGCTCCGCCGGCACCAAGGCCGGCACCAGTCTGAACGGGCTGTCGGTGCAGGTCCTGGCCGAGAACGGCATCGACATCAGCGACCAGCACACCCGTCAGCTCACACCGGAGCTGCAGCAGCAGGCGGACTGGGTGATCACCCTCGGAGCCGAAGCGGAGGTCGACCCGATCCCCGGAGACCGCTACGAGACCTGGGAGACCGACGAGCCGTCCCTGCGCGGCATCGGCGGGATCGAGCGGATGCGACTGGTCCGTGACGACATCGCCCGCCACGTCGACGACCTCCACACACGCCTCACTACCCAGGACCCGACATGACCCAGCCCACCACCCTCGGCACCAACCGCGACTACAACAGCCTGGTCGACGACCTCACCTACCGCTTCGACGGCATCCACGACCGGACCACCGTCACCGCCGCTGTCGAGCAGGCCCGCGTCCGGCTCGAGGCGACCGCCACCATCCCCGACTTCCTGCCCGTCCTGGTCGCCCGGTTCGCCCGCGAGCAGCTGACCGCCGCCGCCCAGGCCGATGGCCGGATCGCCACCACCATGCCCGAGCTGCTGTTCGTCTGCGTCCACAACGCCGGCCGTTCCCAGCTCGCCGCCGCCCTCGCCCAGCACCTCTCCAACGGCAAGGTCCACGTCCGCTCCGCCGGCTCCGACCCGACAGGTGAGATCAACCCTCTCGTCGTCCAGGTCCTCGCCGAACGCGGCATCGCCCTGACCGACGCCTACCCCAAACCCCTCACCAACGACGTCGTCCGCGCCGCCGACGTCATCATCACCATGGGCTGCGGCGACACCTGCCCCGTCTTCCCCGGCCGCCGCTACCTCGACTGGAAAATCCCCGACCCCAACGGCGCCGACCTGAACACCGTCCGCGACATCCGCGACCAGATCCAAGCCCACATCACCGCCCTGCTCCGCGACCTCAACATCTGACCCAGGAGACCCACGACCCATGACCATCACGACCAAGCCGTCGGTGCTGTTCGTCTGCGTCCACAACGCCGGCCGATCCCAGATGGCCGCCGGCTACCTCACCCACCTCGCCGGCGACCGCATCGACGTCCGCTCCGCCGGCTCCGCCCCGGCCGACCAGATCAACGCCGTCGCGGTCGCCGCCATGGCCGAAGAAGGCATCGACATCACCGGCGAACAGCCGAAGATCCTCACCACCGACGCCGTCAAAGCCTCCGACGTCGTCATCACCATGGGCTGCGGCGACACCTGCCCCTACTACCCCGGCAAACGCTACGAAGACTGGGTCCTCGACGACCCCGCCGGCCAAGGCATCGACGCCGTCCGACCCATCCGCGACGAGATCCGTCGCCGCATCGAACACCTCATCAGCGAACTGGCAGTGCGAGGCAACGCCCAGTCAGTCTGAGCGCTAAGCGTCAGCCGACTCAGGTCGATGCTTGAGCGGGACAACCCAACGAAAGTTGCGGCCCAACGGTGTCTTGCACCAGCAACTAGCCGAGCAGCCGCACCGTCGCTGTCGTTCGACGAGTGCGTTGGCAACCACCAGGATGGCGAGCAACGCTAGAACAACCAGAGACACCCGTCGCATGCTGAAGACGGCAACCCCGCACCGATCTGCCGGTCAGCCCACGCGTGACGCATTCACGCCGTTTGAACAAGTCGTGTTACCGGTT
>JAKDLH010000087.1 GCA_030452945.1 Microlunatus sp.
GTAGCGGAAGAGGTTGACGCCACCGCCCGGGTCCGGATACCAGCCTGCCTGCGCACTCACGCCGTAAAGTCTAGGAGGCTCACCAGATGATCAGGCGAGTTCGACGTCAGCAGTCGGCCAGCCCTCGACGCTCTTTCAGCTGCAGCACCCGGATCGTGGCCTGCTCGATCGAGACGGCCAGGTCGCCGTCGTCGCGGGCCTGGTCCGCCACTGCCTCGGCCATCGACGTAGCGATGCCGGGATCCCCGACGATGGCGAGATCCCCGCCGGCGCGGAGGAACCGCAGCATCCGATCTCCCGGTTTCAGGTCCCGCATCGCCACGGCGGCCAGGTCGTCGGAGATCACCACGCCGGTGAAGCCGAGCTCAGCGCGGATCATCTGGTTGATCACCGTCGCCGAGAACGCGGCCCGTCGGCGGGGATCGATCTCGGAGTAGTACGCCGACGACACCATCACCATGTCGGTGCCGGCATCGACGCCCGCGGCAAATGGTTTCAGATAGGGGTCGGTGGCGGTCGTCGTCGGGTCGACCACCTTGGCCGCGAAGTCGGTGTTGCCTCGCACCTGGCCCAGTCCGGGAAAGTGCTTGACCGAGGTCGCTATCCCCGCAGCGTCCATGCCCACGACGAACGCGGCCACGTGCTCAGCCACCGAGTCCGGATTCGAGCCGTAACCTCGCCGCAGCGCCCCGACCGGCTGGTTCAGCCGCCGCAGCTTCTTCGGCACCACATCGGCGACCGGCGCCAGGTTGGCGTCGATACCGGATCGTCTCAGCTGCTTTCCCCATCGCTTGGCCTCGCCGGTGAGCTCGGCCGGTGACTTGCGAGCCTGCCGCTCGGGCGAGGGGATCGGGTCGAAGCCGTCTCCTTGGAGCCGCTGCACCAGACCGCCCTCTTGATCGGCCGCCACCATCGGCTCGATGCCGGCTGGGGTCCGGGCGGCGACCCGCGCCCGGTCGGTGACGCGCCGCACGCCGATCCGACCGGCGCTGGTGTTGCCGAGCAGCAGCACCGATCCGGCCCGGCTGTCGTCGATGGCGTCGGCGGCAGCCGAGCTGACGCCGTCGGAGGACACCGCCACCATCATCAGTTGGCCGATCCGGTCCCGCAGGCTGAGGGAGTCGGCGAGGTCGGCGCACCGGCTGCCTTGCGGTGACGGGACCGCGGTCGCTGCGGTGGCGCTCGGCACGACGGTCGGCGCCGGGGACTGGGTCGCCGGCGCGCTGGGTTCGGCCGGTGCCGCCGAACCGGTGGACGATTGCGACCCCGCCTCCCCCGGCCCCGGGGCGGACGGGCCGGGCGGCGCAGTTGTTCCGCATGATCCGGTCAGCAGCAGGCCGAACACCGAGAGAGCGGCAGCCAGGAGCCGGATCGGCGGTGACAGACCCGGTGTGCGGCCGCGACGGCTCACCGCAGCGGTCATGGCGACGAGGGCGCGGAGTCTCCCGGCCACCGATGCTGGAGCGGCAGGTTCAGCACCGCGTTCTCCACCACTTCGGCCAGGGCCGGATGAATCCAGTACTGACCGCGGGCGAACTCCTCAGCATGCAGATCGAAACTCATCGCTTGGATCAGCGGCTGGATCAGCGAGGACGACTCCGGTCCGATCAGGTGGGCCCCCAACAGCCGGCCGGTAGCCGGATCCGCCAGCACCTTCACGAAGTGCCAGTCCCCCTCCCCCATCGCCCAGCCGTACGCGACCGCCCCGTACGCGCACCGTCCGACCACGTAGCTGACGCCGAGGTCGTCGGCGGTCTGCTGGGTCAGACCGACCGCGGCCACCTGGGGATCGGAAAACACCGCGTGCGGGATGTGCCGGTGACTGGCGGTGATCATCGCGTCGGGGTGCAGCAGATTGTGCTGGACCACCCGAGCCTCGTGATTGGCGACGTGTTTGAGCTGGTGATGCGAGCTGACATCGCCTAACGCGAAGATGCCCGGACGGGTCGTCTGCTGATGAGCATCGACGGCCACGTTGCCGGCGTCGTCGACGACCACTCCCGTCTGCTGCACCTCGAGCGTGTCGGCGTTCGACAGCCGTCCGGTCGCCAGCAGCAGGACCTCGGCGGTCAGCGTGACCGGATCGCCATCCGCGCTTCGCGCGGCCAGGGTCACGCCGCCCTCCACGGACCGGGAGAGCCGCTCGACCTGATGGCGCAGGCGCAGGTCGACTCGGGAGCCCATCGCCTCGGTGAAGGCGGCGGCAACGTCGACGTCTTCGTGCCGGAGCAGTCCCTCGCCCCGGACGACCAAAGTGACATCGGTGCCCAGGGCGGAGAAGACGTGGGCGAACTCCGCGGCCACGTAGCCTCCACCGACGATGATCATCGTCGACGGGAGATCCGACAGTCGCATCACGGTGTCGGAGGTGTGGAAGTCGACGTCGGCCAATCCCTCGATGTCGGGTACGTGCACCCGGCTGCCGGCCGCGATCACGAATCGGTCCGCCGTGATCTCGGTGCCGTCGTCCAGCCGCAGCCGCCGGTCGGCGACGAAGCGGGCGTGCTGGGAGTGCACAGTGAGGTTGCGGCTCTGCTGACGGTAGCGCAGCCCCGCCGCCGAGATGGTGTCGATCCGGCCGAAGATGCGATCACGGATGTCGGTCCAACGAACTCGGTCGAGGCTGAGATCCACGCCGAGACCGGCGGCATGGCCCGGGGCCTGAGCCAGATCGGCGGGGTGGACGTACATCTTCGTCGGAATGCAACCGACGTTGAGGCAGGTTCCGCCGAAGGTGCCGCCCTCGATCAGCGCGATACTGAGATCGTCGAACCGCTCGTCCGGGATGGAGTTGGCCGAGCCGCTGCCGATCAAGCAGAGATCGACATGATCGTGAGACGTAGGCACCGCCCCATGGTGCCAGTTACCACCTCCGATCAAACGAGTGCGGACCTGGCCCGGCGCCAGAGCAGCCAGGCGGAGACCCCGATGACGGCGAACAGGGCCGCGAGCAGGAAGCCGGCGTACTCGGTGTTCGCGGCGGCGATCGAGGCCAGGGCGCCACTGTCCAGGCCCGCCCGATCGGCCAGCAGGGTCGCCGAGGCGATAACGGCGATGACCACCCCGGACACGATGCCAACCCCGGTCACCAACAGGTTGTAGTTGATCTTGCGGGCCGGGTCCTCCTGCGCGGCGGTGTACATCTTCAGCATCATCAGACCGTTGGCGGTGTCCCCGAGCGTCATGGCCGCCGCGAACAGGATCGGCAGGCAGAGCAGCGAGACCGCCGGGGCGCCGGCCAGGGCGGCGGCGCCGGTGAGGACCAGCAGACCGATCTGGCTGCTGGTGTCGAAGCCCAGGGAGAACAGGAACCCGATCGCGTAGACGTGCCGCGGGTGCCGGATGCGTTTCAACGGGGCGGTCATCACTCGGGCCGCCGGTCCCCGCGGAGTCAACGCCTCCGGGGGAATCCTCAGCTCCGGATCCCGCTGGAGCGCGGATCGGAGGCGCCAAGCCTGCAGGAACGTCGCCAGGTTCGCTACCGCGACCAGCAGCAGATAGAGACCGGACACACTCAAACCGATGATGCCGAGCGTCCGCGCCAGTTGCGAGTTCTCGTCCAGCGCGGTCCGGACGACACCGGCGCCGGCGATGACCGCGATACCGCTCAGCACCACCACCGTGGAGTGCCCCGCGGAGAACGCCAACCCGACCGAGGCCGGGTCGCGTCCCTCGGCCACGAACTTGCGGGTCGAGTTGTCGATCATGGACACGTGGTCAAAGTCAAAGGAGTGGATCAGACCACGCACGTACGCCGTAGCCACCACCGCCACCGTCAGCGCGCCGGCCGCGCCGGAGACCACCCCGGCCGTCAGCAGCCCGAGGCCGACCAGGTGCAGCAGCGCGATGACGGCAAACGCGGCGCCCACCCGAAACCGGAACGACCGCGCGGCCCGGCCCCGGGTGGTGAGCAGCGACCGCCAGCCCGTGACCGTGGCGGGTGGCTGCGACGCCGTTGTCGTGCCGGCCTTGCTCATGGCAGCCAGGAGCGTGAAGAGCGCATAATGGTGACCCTACGGACATTCAGTGTCTGAGTAAACACACGTAGTTGCGCACGGTCGCGCACCGTAGCTCAGCCAGGCTCGCCGCGCCGCTTGCGCCGGGCCACCACCACAATGTTCACCGCGGCCAGGGCCGCGACCACGATAAAAGCGACGATGATCCCGGCCGGCGCCCCCACCCAATACGCGACGACAGCACCGACGACGGACAGGGCACAGCCGACAGCGGCGAGGACCAACCGGAGCGTGAGTGCGCTCAGCGCAGCCGGCGCACCGCCGATGCCACCCAGCGGGTTGTGGTGGTCGGGCAGTCCCTGGGAGAAATCCCTCTCCGACTGGGCTCTGTGGTTCTCGTCGTTGTCACTCACCCGGCCCACCGTGCCCGTTCCCGACCACAGCCTGTCCCGTAGGGTCCAGAGGCATTCGGCTGAGTCTGCTGAGGAGAGATCATGCCCGCAAACCGTACCGGTCAGCATCTGGCCATCTACCTGCGCAACCACGAGGCGGGGGCTCAAGCGGGCATGGACCTGTTCAAACGAGCGATCTCCGGCCAGCGAGAACAAACCTACGTCGAGGTGCTGCGGCAGCTTCGGGTCGACGTCCGCGAGGATCTGCGGGCGCTGCGCCAGCTGATGCGTACGGTCCACGTGCGACCCGATCCGCTGCTCGCGACGGCGTTGCGGGTTGGCGAGCGGCTGGGCCGGTGGAAACCCAACGGCGCTGTGCTGCGGCGCTCGCCGTTGAGCGATCTGGTGGAGATCGAGGCGCTGCTCGACGCAGTCGGGGCCAAGCGCAACGGCTGGCTGGCCCTGCAGGCAGCCGACCTTGGCGAAGTGGCTGGCCAGCCCGATCTCACCGAACTGGTGCGCCGCGCCGACCAGCAGACCGCACGCCTGGCTGAGCTGCACCAGCTCGTCTCGGCTCGGGTGCTCGCGCAGTAGCTGCTACCCGATCACAGTGAGCAGGCCGCTGCACTTCGCTAGCTCAGCGATGACGTGAACCGCTCGGCCAAGTCACGAGGCTCAGCCAGCGACATCGCTCAGACAGGCATTCCAGGCGTGAACGAACCGGTCCAGACTGAAGCGTTGCAGCGCGTGGACTCGACCGGCCTCGCCCCAAGCCCGGGCCTGGGCCCGATCCCGCGAGACCAGGTTGGCGGCGGCAGCCAACTCGGCAAGATCGGTGGAGCACACTCCGGCGGTCGGTGGCACGGCTCGGAACGCCTCGGTCGTGCCGAACGCGATCACCGGCAAGCCGAGCATCATCGAGTTGATGAGCGACAGGCCCAACGACGTCCACCGGGTCAGATGCAGATACCCCCGCCGTCGAGCTACCGCGTCGTCCAGCTCGGCTGGAGACAGGTTGCCGCCGAAGCTCAGCCGTGGACAACTGCTGCCCAAGGTTGAGGGCAACCGGTCGCCGTCGATGCCGAACGCGTCGATGGCGATGTCGCCGAACGCGGGGAGCAGGTCCGTGCCGGTGGTCCGCCAGCGCCGTACCGGCTCGTTGACCACGAAAGCGAGCCGGTCCAGCTCACCGGTGTAGCGGTGCCCCGGATCTGGCAGTCCATGCTCGATGACCCTGGTCGAGGCGTTCCCACAGTCCCAAAAGTGCCGGTTGAAATGCGTGACATGCACCAGGTGCCACACCTGCTGATCAGCCAACGGATGCCGGGAATCCGGCACGCCGCCCTTCGGTGTGTTGTGCTCCAGGAAGACCGCGCCGAAGTCGCGGCCCGGCCGGCGCCTCAGCAGGCACTCGAGCGCGTCCACCTCCTCCAGTCGCTGGGCGATGACGATATCGGGCGGGTCGTCACGCAACTGCTCGATCGTCACCTCGGCGGCGTTGGCCGGTCGATCGTCCCGACGGCGCCCTAAACCGTTTGCGGTCAGCGAGCCGAGCTGGCCCAAGGTGTCGTCTCGGCAATACCAGAACTGGTGCGGAACGTGCAGCAGCGCGTCGCTGTATCCGCCGTGGACGTCCCAGATCAGCACCCGCACACTCCTGTCATATCCGGTCAGGGCCGCGCCGAAACCTTGGACGGAGCCGGTGAGAGCCTGGCCGGATTGAGCTCGCCTCGATTGAGAGTCGCTGTGCGGGGTATCAGCCTTGAGCCAGGCCCACGCCGAGACCAGGAGGTCCCGAGTCATGCAGCCCCCAGTCGTGCAGCCCCCAGTCGTGCAGCGCCCAGTCATGAGGCTCTCGCGATGAAGGTCGCCTTCGTCTCCGAGCACGCCAGCCCGCTCGCGGTGGTGGGAGGCGTGGACGCGGGCGGCCAGAACGTTCACGTGGCCGAGCTGGCCAAGGCGCTGAGCATTCTCGGTCACCAGATCACGGTGTTCACTCGACGGGACGATCCCAAACTGCCGGATCAGGTCACGACCGCGGACGGGTACGCGGTGCGGCATCTGGACGCCGGCCCGCCCCAGGTGTTGGCCAAGGACGAACTGTGGCCGCACATGCCGCAATTCGCCGATCGGTTGCGCCAGGCCCTGACGGTGGAGATTCCCGACGTCGTTCATGGCCATTTCTGGATGTCGGTGTGGGCCGCTCAACGGGCGGGGCACTTGCTGGAGGTGCCCACCGTGGCCACGTTCCATGCCCTCGGGACGGTGAAGCGCCGCCACCAACGGGAAGCCGACACCAGCCCGTCCGCTCGCCTGGCGGTCGAGTCCGAGCTGGCCTCCTCGGTCGACCGGATCGTCGCCACCTGCTCCGACGAGGTCACCGAGCTGCGCGTCTTGACCTCGGTTCCGGCGGCGATCTCGGTCGTGCCGTGTGGCGTTGACGTGGCCAGCTTCCGCCCGGACGGTCCGGAAAGCACCGACAGCGCCGGCCGACGACGCCTCGTGGCCCTGGGCCGGCTGGTGCCCCGCAAGGGGTTCGCCACCCTGATCGAGGCGCTGCCTCGGCTCGCCGGGGTCGAGTTGGTGATCGCGGGCGGCGGCGCCGGCCCCGAGCCGGAGCGGGACCGACTCAGGACTCTGGCTGATCGTCACGGCGTGGCTGACCGGGTCCAACTGCTTCCGCAGCTGCCGCGACACGCGGTGCCGGCACTGCTCCGATCGGCGGATGTGGTGGTCTGCGTGCCCTGGTACGAGCCTTTCGGCATCGTGCCGCTGGAGGCGATGGCCTGCGGGCGTCCCGTGGTGGCCAGCGCGGTGGGCGGGATGCTGGACACGGTGATCCCCGGCCACACCGGCGCGCTGGTTCCGCCGAAGGATCCAGCCGCCGTGGCCGATGCTGTGCATCAGCTTCTCGACGACCCCGCCCGCCGTGAGCAGTACGGACGCAACGGAGTCGAGTGGATCCACAGCCGCTACACCTGGGAGCGGGTCGCCGAGCAGACCGTGGAGGCGTACCGCCGGACCGTCGGCGCGCGACCCAGCCGCTCTCCGCTGACCGTCATCGGAGCGTGACCTGCCGGGCGACATCGTCCGGCTGCTCGGATGCCGACTGCCTGACCGATCGCTCCGGGACCCACCGCGAGAAATGAATCACCTATAGGTGTTTTGCCGTCCTGTCCTTGGGTAACCCCCTTTGACGACTCGAAGGGGAGAACCAACGTGCGGGTGCTGGGTATCAACGCGGTGTTCCATGACTCCGCGGCGGCGCTGGTCGTCGACGGTCACACCGTCGCGGCGGCCGAGGAAGAGCGCTTCTCCCGTCGCAAGCACGGCAAGCGGCCGGTGCCGTTCTCCGCCTGGGAGCTGCCGGAGGAGGCGATCCGCTGGTGCCTGAGCGAGGGCGGGATCGAGCCAGCCGACCTGGACGCGGTCGCCTACTCCTACGACCCCACCCTGGTCGCTCAGAACGGCGGCGGGCAGGACCGGCGCTGGGAGCACCTGCGGACCACGTTCGCCGAGCGGGCTCCGTACTTCCTGCAGACCCTGCTCCCGGACTACCACCCGGACCGGTTCCACTTCGTTCGGCATCACGTCGCGCACGCCGCCTCCGCCGGTCTGGTGGCCGGGTTCGGCGACTGCGCCGTCCTGGTCGCCGATGGGCGCGGGGAGGCCACCTCCTCCCTGCTCGGGGAGTATCGCGACGCCAAGCTCGATATCCTCGCTGCTCAGCCGCTGCCTCACTCTCTGGGGCTGCTTTACGAGGACCTGACCGCCCACCTCGGCTTCGAGCGCTCCAGTGACGAGTACAAGGTGATGGCTCTCGGCTCGTACGGGACCCCGCGGCACCTGCCGCTGCTGCGCCGCTTCGTGTACGCCGACGACGGCGGGTTCCGGACCCACGGTTTGGACTGGCCCTCGCTCGCGCCTAAGCGGGTCGCCGGTCAAGAATTCGACGACCGCCACGCCGACCTCGCGGCCAGTGTGCAGGCCGTCTGTGAGGAAGTGCTCCTCGAGCTGTGCGGCTGGCTGCACCGGCGCACCCAGAACCCCGACCTGGTGATGGCCGGCGGCACCGCCCTCAACTGCGTGGCCAACACCCGGCTGTACGCCGACGGGCCGTTCGACCGGATCTGGGTGCAGCCGGCAGCCGGCGACTCCGGCACGGCTCTAGGTGCCGCGCTCACGGTCGCCGCGGAGGCGGGCGACCGGATCGAGCCGATGTCCACCGCCGCGCTCGGCCGGGGCTTCAGCGACGACGCCATCGAGCAGGCGCTGCGAACCGCCCGCGTCCGCTACGAGCGTCCCGCCGATCTGCCCGAGGAGGTCGCGGCGATCCTGGCTGCCGACGGCATCGTCGCCTGGTTCAGCGGTCGAGCCGAGTACGGCCCGAGGGCTCTGGGGCACCGGTCGCTGCTGGCGCATCCCACCCGGCCCGAGAACCTCGAGCGGCTGAACGACATCAAGGGCCGCGAGCAGTTCCGCCCGGTGGCGCCGATGGTGCTGGCCGACCGGGCCGAGGAGATTTTCTCGATCGGACCGGTGCCCAGCCCCTACATGCTGTTCGTGCATCAGGTCGCGCCTCAGTGGCGGCAGCGACTGGCCGCTGTCACCCACGTGGACGGCACCGCGCGGATTCAGACGGTGGACGACTCCCACCCCACGCTGGCCGCCACGTTGCGCGCCTTCGACCGCCGGACCGGGGTACCCGTGGTGGTCAACACCAGCCTCAACACCGCGGGACGTCCCATAGTGGACAGTCCGCGAGACGCGCTGGAGCTGTTCGGCTCGACTCCCGTCGACGCGCTGGCTATCGGCCCGTTCCTGCTGCGGCGAGAACGGCTGTGAAGCCGGCCGACATCGCCGTGGTGATCCCCACGGTCGGGCGAGACTCACTGATCGACCTGGTGGTGGTGATCGGCGGCGCCGATCCGCATCCGGCCGTGATCGTGGTGGTCGACGACCGCGACGACTCGGCCCCCCGCCTCGAACTGCCGCCGGTCACCGCGCCGGTCAGGGTGCTGCGCAGCGGTGGACGAGGGCCGGCCGCGGCCCGCAACGTCGGCTGGGTGGCCACCGAGACGCCATGGGTGGCCTTCCTTGACGACGACGTCAGCGTCGGCGCCGGCTGGCTGCGGTCTCTGCTCGCCGACCTCGACCACCTGCCGCTGACGGTGGGAGCCAGTACGGCTCGGATTGTGGTGCCGGGCCCGGCCGGCCGCTCCCCCACCGACGAGGAGCGGCGCACCACCGCTCTGGCCGGTGCTCGATGGATCACCGCCGACATGGCCTATCGGCGGGAGGCGCTGCTGAGCACCGGCGGCTTCGACGAGCGATTCCCGCGCGCCTACCGGGAGGACTCCGACCTCGCCCTGCGCACCATCGAATCCGGCTTCGAGATCGTGACCGGCGGGCGGGTGACCGTACACCCGCTGCGGTCCCGAGGCGGCTGGCGCAGCAGTGTCACCGCGCAGCGGGGCAACGCCGACAACGCCTTGCTGCGAGCTAAGCACGGTCGCCGCTGGCGAGCCCGGATCGGCGAGGGGCGCGGCCGCACCGGCCAGCACCTGGTCGCCGTCGGTGGGTTGGCCACGGCGTTGATCGCGACCTCGCTGAGACGGCGCCGGCTCGCGGTGGCCGGCGCGGCGGGCTGGGCGGCGGTGACCGCCGAGTTCGCCACCCGCCGGATCCTCCCCGGACCGAGGACACCGGCCGAGGTAGCCACCATGATCGTGACCAGTGCGCTGATCCCTCCGGTGGCGCTGGCCTGGCGGCTCGTGGGCGAATTCCGCTGGCGGCGGCCGCGCACCCTTGTGGTGAAGGCGGTGCTGTTCGACCGGGACGGGACCCTGATCCACGATGTGCCGTACCTGGCTGAGCCGGACGGCGTCGTGCCCCTCGACGGTGCCGCGGTGGTGCTGGACCGGCTCCGGCGTCGCGGGCTGCCGCTCGGGGTGGTGAGCAACCAGTCCGGGGTGGCGCGCGGGCTGATCCGCCCCGAGGAACTGGTCGGCGTCAATCGCCGCGTCGATCGCCTGCTCGGGCCTTTCGACACCTGGCAGGTCTGCCCGCACGGCGACGCCGACGGATGCCGCTGTCGCAAGCCGGCCCCCGGTCTGGTGCGGGCAGCGGCGCGCGAACTGGGGGTGCGACCGCGAGACTGCGTGCTGATCGGCGACATCGGGGCCGATGTGCAGGCGGCGCTGCGAGCAGGTGCCAGCGCTGTGCTGGTGCCTACCACGACCACCCGTCCGACCGAGGTGGCTCACGCTCGGTACGCCGCTCGGGTCGCCGACGATCTTCAGGCTGCGGTGGAGCCAGTTCTGGCGGGGCGAGAATGACCGGTCCTCAGCCGTCGGCTCCGACCACACCTCGGCCGAGCGGACACGTCCTGTGCGTACGGTTGGACAGCCTCGGCGATGTGCTGCTCGCCGGTGCCGCGGTGCGGGCGGTGGCCGGTTCGGCCAGCCGGGTCTCGATGATGGTGGCCCCCGGCGAGGCGGCGGCTGCGGCTCTGCTGCCCGGTGTGGACGACGTGGTGACCTTCGAGGCCGCCTGGGTGCGTTTCAACCCTCCTCCGCTGGATCCGGCCGCGGTTCGGCGCCTGGTCCGGGCTCTCCGCCGCCGACGCATCGATGCAGCACTGATCTTCACCTCCTTCCATCAGTCACCGCTACCGATGGCGCTGCTGCTGCGAATGGCTGGGGTGGGGTGGGTCGGCGCGATCAGCGAGGACTACCCCGGCAGTCTGCTCGACCTGCGTCATCGGGTGGCCGACGAGATACCCGAGGCCGAGCGCGCCTTGTCCCTGGCCACCGCCGCCGGCTTCCAGGCCGACGCCGATGGGGCCCGGCTGGCCCTCCGCCAGCCACTGCCGCCCCCGCCGGGCTGGCTGCCCAAAGATGCGTACGTGGTGCTGCACCCGGGAGCGG